>JAATGA010000159.1 GCA_015654855.1 Rhodobacterales bacterium | reverse complement strand
TGGCGATCATGGGCGCCTCGGGGTCGGGCAAGTCGACGCTGATGAACATCCTCGGCTGCCTCGACCGGGCCTCGGCGGGGACTTATCTCTTCAAGGGCCGGGATGTCAGCCAGTTGACGCCCGACGAGCAGGCGCAGCTTCGGCGCGAGCATTTCGGGTTCATCTTCCAGCGCTATCAACTGCTGCCCGACCTTGACGCAACGGGCAATGTCGAGGTGCCTGCTATCTACGCCGGAGAGGGCGCGGGGGCGCGCAAGACCCGGGCCGAGGGGCTGCTGACCCAGCTTGGCCTCGGCAACCGGATGGATCACCGCCCGGCGGAATTGTCGGGTGGGCAGCAGCAGCGCGTCTCGGTCGCGCGGGCGCTGATGAACGGTGGCGAGGTGATCCTGGCCGACGAGCCGACCGGCGCGCTCGACACCAAAAGCAGCGCGGAACTGATCGACCTGCTGATCGACCTGAACCGCAAGGGCCATACGATCATCATGGTGACCCATGACCCGAATGTCGCGGCCAATGCGCATCGCACCGTCACCGTGGTCGACGGCGCCATCGCCGCCGATACCGGGCGCAGCGACGACAAGGCGGCATCGGATCAGGCGCTGGCGCTGTCGTCGGGGCGCGGACGGTCCGCGACGGCACCGATCCTGCGGCTGCGCGAGGCCTTCGCGATGGCGGTCAAGGCGGTGAACGCCCATCGGGTGCGCAGCTTTCTGACTATGCTGGGGATCATCATCGGTATCGCCTCGGTCGTGCTGGTGGTGGCGCTTGGCGCGGGCAGCCAGAAGAAGGTGCTGGAGAACATCTCGTCGCTCGGCACCAACACGATCACGGTACGGGCGGGGTCCGGGTTCGGCGCCCGCAACGCTGCCCGGATCGAGACGCTGGTGCCTTCCGACGCCGATGGACTGGCGAGCCAGCCCTGGGCGGCGGGTGTTTCGCCGGCGGTCTCGTCCTAGGCGCAGGTGCGTTACGGCAATACCACCGCGACGGTGCAGATCAACGGCGTCAGCGGCGATTACTTCGCCGTCCATGCCTATACGACCGTGACCGGCGGCACCTTCGACGTGACCGATGTCAAGGACCTGTCGCAGGTGGCCGTGATCGACACCGACACGCGCGACACCTTCTTCGCCGACGGGATCGACCCGGTGGGGCAGGTCCTGCTGCTCGGCCAGGTGCCGGTGCGGGTGATCGGGGTGGTCAGCGCCTCCTCGACCTTCGGGCCGAGTTCGCTGAACGTCTGGGTACCCTATACCACCGCCATGTCGCGGATCTCGGGGCAGAAGTTCCTCGATTCCATCGGGGTGCGGGTGGCCGACGATCAGGATATGGATGCCGCCGAGGCCGAGATTTCCGCCCTGCTGACCGCGCGGCACGGCACGACCGATTTTTTCCTGTCCAACAGCGATACGATCCGCGAGACCATCACCTCGACCACGCAGACCCTGACCCTGCTGGTCGCGGCCATCGCGGTGATCTCGCTGGTCGTCGGCGGAATCGGGGTGATGAACATCATGCTGGTCTCGGTCACCGAGAGGACGAAGGAGATCGGGGTCCGCATCGCCATTGGCGCGCGGCGATCCGATATCGTCAGCCAGTTCCTGATCGAGGCGATCCTCGTCTGCCTCGTCGGCGGGGTGCTGGGGGTGCTGGCGGCGCTTGGCCTGGGTCAGGTCGCGGGCTGGCTGACCGATGCTGTGGAACTGAGCTTCTCGACGACCTCGATCGTCGTGGCCTGTCTGTCCTCGACGGTGATCGGGGTGGGTTTCGGCTTCTGGCCGGCGCGGTCGGCGGCGCGGCTCGACCCGGTGGTGGCGCTGAGCCGCGAGTGACGGGGGCGCGCCACCGGAGGCGGCGGTGACGGGCGTCGCTGCCGCCTCGCACACGCTCCCAGGCGCGACATGTCGAGCCGCCGCCCGGGGGGGCGCCCGAACGCGCGGGCATTCGGCGGGACGGGTCCCGCCATGCGCGAGAGCAAGGGATGTGTCCGGCCCCGACCTTGCCGATCATCTCGTTCCCCGAATTCCGCTTGTCGTCTTTCCGACATCCGGCTTTTGCAGAACTGTCATGGCCCGTCCCTAGGTTTCGCGCGAACGTCCCGAAAGGAACCCAGGATGAAGAACCCTATTTTCGCCACCGGCGTGCTCGCCCTCTCCGCGACTGCGGCCCTGGCCCAGCCGGTGCAGATCACCTGGTGGCATGGCATGGGCGGCGCGAACGAACAGGTCATCAACCAGGTCGCCGAAAAGTTCAATGCGGCCCAGGCGGTCTGCGCGATCACCCCGGTCTCGAAAGGCACCTATGAGGAGGCGCTGGCTTCGGGCATCGCCGCCTTCCGCTCGGGCGAGCAGCCGAATATCCTGCAGGTCTTCGACGCGGGCGCGGCCACGATCATCAACGCCAAAGGCGCGACCATCGCCGCCGAGGACATCCTGGCGCAGAACGGCCACACCCTCGACCGCGAGGCTTTCATCGAGGGCGTGCGGTATTTCTACGCCGATGCGACGGGCAAGTTCATCGGGATGCCGTTCAACTCCTCGGCGCCGATCATGTATATCAACACCGAAGCGCTGGCGAAGGCCGGGGTCGAGGCGCCGAAGACCTGGGCCGAATTCGAGGCCATCGCGCCGAAGCTGAAAGAGGCCGGTTACATCCCGCTGACCGCCAGCCAGCTTACCTGGATGTTCTTCGAGAACTATTTCTCGCGCAACAACGTGCAGTTCGCGTCGAACAACAACGGCTACGACGGTTTCGGCGGCACCGAGATCGACGCCACCGCGCCCGAAATGCTGGCCTTCTGGAACCGCGTGAAGGATTGGCACGACAAGGGGCTGTTCGGTTTCTATGGCGCAGGCTGGTCGGACAACCAGAAACCGTTCGAGGAAGGCAAGGTCGCGCTGTGGATCGGGTCCTCGGGGTCTTTCGGGGGGCTGTCGAAAACTGCGACCATGCCGTTCTCGGCCGACTTCCTGCCCTATGACGAAACCGCAGCCGAGGGCAACAAATCGACCTTCATCGGCGGCGCCGCGCTGTTCGCCATGTCGGGCAAACCCGACGATCAGAACAAATGCACCGCCGATTTCTTCGACTTTCTGACCACGACCGAGATTCAGGCCTTCTATCATCAGGCCACCGGCTATGTCGCGATCACCACGGCGGCCTACGAAAAATCGAAGGCCGACGGCTGGTATGAGCAGCACCCCGTCGCCGAAGTCGGCATCAAGCAACTGATGCTGCCGCAGGGCGAATGGTCGAAAGGCTATCGCCTCGGCTTCTATCCGCAGATCCGGGTGGTCGAGGAGCGCGAGTTCAACAAGATCTTCTCGGGCGAGACCACGGTCGAGGATGCCTTCAAGGCCATCGAGACCGAGGGCAACGAACTGTTGGCCCGCTTCGCCAAGACCTCGGGCTGATCCCCGGCCCCGACGAGCGCCGGGTCCGCCGATGTGCGGGCCCGGCTTTCGCCATTCCCGCCCCGCAGGCAAGGGACCCGATGACCGACGCAACCCATCCCACCGCCGCCTCCGGCGCGCGACCCCGCCGCCGCGCCGCAAGCCCGGCCCGGTCCGAACCGGCGAAGCGCGCGCAATTCGACCGCCCGCTGCTGCCCTGGGCATTCCTGGCCCCGCAATTGCTGGTGGTCTGCATCTTCTTCTATTGGCCCTCGGTCCAGGCGATCACCTCGTCCTTCTATCTGGAGGATCCGTTCGGCTTCGGTTCCACTTTCGTCGGGCTCGACAATTACAAGGACGCGCTCGGTTCGGCCGAATACCAGCGGATCGCGGGGTTTACCGCGCTGTTCACCGTGCTGGTGACGGGGTTCTCGATGGGGCTGGGGCTTTTGTTCGCGGTCAAGGCGGACAAGGTGATCCGGGGACGGTCGAGCTATCGCACGGCGCTGATCTCGGTCTACGCCATCGCGCCGCCGGTCGCGGGGCTGATGGGAATGATGCTGTTCGATCAGCATATCGGGCCGTTCGTGAAGCTTGCCGCATGGTTCGGCTATGACATGAAGGTCGGCATCAACTACAACGACACGGCTTTCGCGATGATCCTCGTCTCGGTCTGGAAGCAGGTGCCCTACAACTTCATCTTCTTTCTGTCCGGGTTGCAGGGCATTCCGGCGAGCGTGCGCGAGGCGGCGGTGATCGACTGTCGCAACGGCTTTACCCGGTTCCGCACCGCGATCCTGCCGCTGCTGGCGCCGACGGCGTTCTTCCTGCTGATCATCAACATCACCTATGCGCTGTTCGACACATTCGCCGTCATCGACGTGATGGTGAAGGACAAACCGGCGAACAACCCGGTGACGCTGGTCTACAAGGTCTATAACGACGGGTTCCGCGGCAACGACATCGGCGGATCCGCGGCGCAGTCGGTGATCCTGATGGTCGTGGTGCTGGTGCTGACGCTGATCCAGTTCCGCTGGCTGGAACGCCGCGTGCATTACGGGTGAGATGATGAACCGCGCGACACCCTTCGACCATCTGATCCTGATCCTCGCCACGCTGTTCATGGTGCTGCCGGTGGCGGTGGCGATCATGACCTCGACCCATACGGCGGTGGACATCCATTCCAACGGGCTGAGCCTCGCGCCGGGCGGACACGGGGTGGAAACCTATACGACGGTGCTGACGAAGCAGGGGGGCTTCACAGGCCAGGTGACCGGCCTGCGGATGATGATGAACTCGCTGATCCTTGGGATCGGCTTCGCGGTCGGCAAGATCGTGCTGTCGATGCTGGCGGCCTATGCGCTGGTCTATTTCCGCTTCCGCTTCGCCACGGCGATGTTCTGGGTGATCTTCACCACGCTGCTGCTGCCGCTGGAAGTGCGGATCATGCCCTCCTACCAGGTGATGTCAGATCTGAAGCTGCTGAACACCTATACCGGGCTGATCGTGCCGCTTCTGGCATCGGCCACCGGAACCTTCTACTTCCGGCAATTCTTCAAATCCGTCCCGGACGAACTGCTGGAGGCTGCGCGCATCGACGGCGCCGGGCCGTTCAAATTCCTGATCGATGTGCTGATCCCGCTGTCCAGGACGATGATGGCCGCGATCTTCGTCATCATGTTCGTCTACGGCTGGAACCAATACCTCTGGCCGATGCTGATGACGACCGAGGAACGGTTCTTCACCCTGATGCGGGGCATCAAGCAGATCCTGCAAGTCTGGATCGGCAGCCAGATCCCCGATTACAACGAAGCCTTCGCCCTTGCGATCCTCGCGCTCGCCCCGCCGGTTCTGGTGGTGGTGGTGTTCCAGCGCTGGTTCATCAAGGGCCTGACGGAAAGCGACAAGTGATGGCCAGGATCGACATCCGCAACGTCTCGAAAACCTATCCCGGCGCGGCGACGCCTTCGGTCGCCGACATCGACCTGGCCATCGCCGATGGCGAGTTCATCGTCCTGGTCGGCCCCTCGGGCTGCGGCAAGTCCACGCTGCTGCGCATGGTCGCGGGCCTGGAAGACATCACGGGGGGCGAGGTCTCGATCGGCGGCCGCGTGGTCAACAAGGTCGACCCGGCCGAGCGCGACATCGCCATGGTCTTCCAGAACTATGCGCTTTATCCGCATATGACCGTGCGCGAGAACATGGCCTATGGGCTGAAGAACCGCAAAACCCCGAAGACCGAGATCGAGGCGCGGGTGGCCGAGGCGGCGCGGATGCTGGAACTGGGGCCCTACCTCGACCGCAAGCCGCGCGGCCTGTCGGGCGGGCAGCGCCAGCGGGTCGCCATGGGCCGCGCCGTGGTGCGCCAGCCGGCCGCCTTTCTGTTCGACGAGCCGCTGTCGAACCTCGACGCCAAACTGCGGGTGTCGATGCGCGGCGAGATCCGGCGGCTGCAACGGCGTCTGGGAACGACCTCGCTTTACGTCACGCATGACCAGCTTGAGGCGATGACGCTCGCCGACCGTCTGGTCGTGCTGAACGCGGGCCGGATCGAGCAGGTGGGGGCGCCGCTCGACATCTATCACCGCCCGGCCTCGACCTTCGTGGCGAGCTTCATCGGCTCGCCGGCGATGAACCTGCTGGACGCCGAGGCGGATGGCGCCCGGCTGCGCATCGGGCAGAACGTGATCCAGGCCGGGGCGGGTTTCGCGCATCGCGGCCCGGTCACACTGGGGATCCGCGCCGAGGATCTGCACCCGGCGGCGACCGGCCTGCCGTTCCGCACCGATCTGGTCGAGGAGTTGGGGGCGCAGCGCCTGGTCCATGGCTTCATCGACGGCCAGGCACTGGTTCTGGCGCTGGACCCCTCGGTGCCGGTACGGGACGAGATGTTCCTGACCGTCGCGCCCGAGCGGCTGCATCTGTTCGATACCGCCGGCGGCAAGCGGATCGGCACGACGGATGTCCGCGCCGTGCACGCCCGGGTGCCGGCGTGACAGCCTTGGTCTTCGACAGCGTGGCGGAACTGGCGGTGCCCGGTCCTGCCGTCCGCGCCGCTGTCGCCGATTTGCCGCGCGAAGTCGCGGCGCATGACGGGTATCTGGAGTCCTTGCCCTGCATGAATACGGTGGAACGCGCCGGTGAGCCGGGATCCGGGGCGTTGAGTTTCCCGCTGGCCGTCGCGGCGTGGAACCTGGAGCGCGGCCTGTTTCCGGCGGAATCCGCCGCGAAGATCGCGGCGACCAGCGCCCCGGTCGTGCTGTTGTCCGAGGTCGATGACGGCATGGTCCGCACCGGCCAGCGGCATGTGACGGCCGAACTGGCGGCAACCCTGGGCATGGAATACGCTTACGGGGTCGAGTTTCTGGAACTGGACCTCGGCTCGGAGACAGAGCGCGACTTCTGCACCGATGCGGCGAACGACAAGGGCTTTCACGGCAATGCGGTGATGGCCGCGACCCCGCTGATCCGGCCCTTTCTGCTGCGTCTGCCGGGGCGGCGATTCTGGTTCCTGTCGGGCGGCGACCAGCCGCGCCTTGGCGAGCGCATCGCAATCGGTGCGCAGATCCTGACCGATGCCGGGCCGGTCGTCGTCGTCTCGACCCATCTGGAAAGCAACGCCGATGCGACGCAGCGTCAGGCGCAGATGGCGGCGCTGATCGACGCGCTGGATCTGGCCTTTCCCGGATTGCCGGTGCTGATCGGCGGCGATCTGAACACCGGCAACCACATCGCCGGCGACTGGCGGGACGAGACGCTGTTCGCCCATGCCGAGGGGCGCGGCTTCGCTGCCCACGGCGGGCCGGCGGATCAGATGACCACACGTCCCAGCCTCATCACCCGCTGGCCGGACCGTGCGATGAAGCTCGACTGGTTTCTCAGCCGGGGGCTGGTCGTGACGGCGGCGAAGATCGTCGCTTCGACCGACCCGGACGGCAGGCCGCTGTCGGATCACGACATGATCGTGATCGACATTGCGGGGATCGCCGCACCTGCGGTCTGAGCGGCGCGCGGGGGCTGCCCCGACCGCTCTGCGAAACGTGAAAGGCGGCGGGCTTTCGAGCAAGCGATTGCACCGGCGGAGTTTTCCCGCCGATGTGCCCGTTCCGGCCGCTGCGCCGCGGCAGGCGGCGCTTGGCAAGGGGCCGCGCAGGCGATAGCTCTTGGCTATGGCAAGACAGGGAAAGACCGACCGATGCTGAACCGCTATGGCCACCTCGCGCTGTGCCTTGCGCTTTGCGGCGCGCCTGTCCTGCCGGCCCTGTCCCAGACGGTGGCGCCCGAAACCATGGCCCCCGACGCGGGGATTTCGGCGGCCACGCTTGCCGCGACGCTGATGATTCCGGCGGTCGTCGACATCCTGCGGGAAGAGGGGCTCGACTACGGCAAGACGCTGGAGGAGCAGATGTTCCCCGGCAACGGCGGCGCGCGCTGGCAGGAAAAGGTTTCCGCCATCTACGAGCCCGCCTGGATGCAGGGGGTCTTTGACGTGGCCTTCGCCGCCGAAACGGCGGGCAAGCCCGAGGCGACGGCCGCCGCGCAGACCTTTTTCGGCTCGCCCCTCGGCCAGCGTATCCTGTCGCTTGAGATCGAGGCGCGGCGCACTTTGCTCGACTCTGCGGCCGAGGATGCGGCCCGTTTGCGCTATGACGAGATGGATGCCGCGAACGACCCGCGTCTGGCGCAGGTGCGCAAGCTAGCCGAGGTCAACGAACTGGTCGAATCCAATGTGATCGGTGCGCTGAACTCGAACTTCGCCTTCTATCGCGGCATGGCCGGGGCCGGTGCGCTCGACGGCGAGATGACGGAAGAGGGGATGCTCTCCGATGTCTGGGGGCAGGAGGAAAGCGTCCGGGCGGAAACGACGGACTGGCTGTTCCCCTATCTGACGCTGGCCTATTCCTCGCTGACCGATGAGGAGTTGGCGCAGTATATCGCCTATTCGGAAACGCCCGAGGGCAAGGCGCTGAACATCGCGCTTTTCGCGGCCTTCGATAAGCTGTTCGTCACCGTCTCGGAACGGCTGGGGGCGGCTGCGGCGCGGCAGATGCAGGGCCAGGACATCTGACTGCCGTTCGCCGGGGTCGCGCTTTCCCGGGTTGACAGATCGCCCCCGAATCCCGATAAGCGCGCATCCCGGAGAGGCCCTGAGTCTGTCCGGGCTTTCAGTTTTACACCACCCGAGAGGGTGCGCCGTCCGAAGGCGGGGCCGAAAGCCCCCCTAACGCCGCAAGGGGCCGCAGGACGCGGAGCAGGAAAAGGAAGACCCATGTTCGCGGTCGTTAAGACGGGCGGCAAGCAGTATACGGTTCGTGCGGGCGATGTCCTGCGCGTCGAGAAACTGGCTGCCAGTGCTGGTGACAAGATCCAGTTCAACGAAGTCCTGATGGTCGGCGGCGATGCCCCGGTCGTCGGTGCGCCGCTGGTCGCGGGCGCGGCCGTGCAGGCCGAGGTGATCGACCAGATCAAGGGCGAAAAGACCATCCACTACGTCAAGCGCCGCCGGAAACATTCGTCGCAGCGCACCAAAGGCCACCGTCAGCAACTGACGCTGGTCCGCGTGACGGAAATCCTCGGCGCCGGCGCCGAAGCTTCGGGCGTTGCGGCTGCCACCGGCACCGCCGCCGCCCGCCGCGCCGCCCACGAAACGAAGTAAGGGGAGCCTCAAGCCATGGCACACAAGAAAGCAGGCGGTTCTTCCCGCAACGGCCGCGACTCGGCCGGCCGTCGTCTCGGCGTGAAACTCTACGGTGGCCAGGAAGCGATTCCAGGCAACATCATCGTGCGTCAGCGCGGCACCACCTGGTTCCCGGGCGAAGGCGTCGGCATGGGCCGCGACCACACCCTGTTCGCCACCGTTCAGGGCCATGTGACCTTCAGGAAGGGCCTCAAGGGGCGCACCTTCATTTCGGTCCTCCCGAAGGCCGAGGCCGCCGAATAAGCCGAACCGTTACATTCCAGATGTAGCAGGGGGATCGGCTGAAAGGCCGGTCCCCCTTCCCGTTTCCGGGCCCGCGCGGTCCGGCGGGCCGGAGGGAGGGGCCGGCCCGGGGAAAGCGAAACGTGTCCGCCGTGGCGGACGCGACGATAAAGTTCCGATCCCGTTCAGGGTCGGGAAAGGCAGGGCCGGCACTATGGCCCCATGCGCTTCGACAGGAGGGAAGCCATGACGATAGACATGATGGCGACGCAAGGCGCGCAGCCGGAGATTCCGGCGGAACGGTTCGTCCTGCGCCCCGTGCGCCGGTCGGATGCCGGTCTGTTCGCACTTTATGCCGGCGACCGCCGGGTGGCCGAGGCGACGCGCTCGATCCCCCATCCGTTGCCCCCCGGCGCGGAAGAGGGTTTTGTCACCCGCGCCATAGCCCATGCCAACGGCGAGGATGTCTGGGTCATGGACGGATCCGCCACCGGCCTGTCCGAGGTGCTGGGCGTGATCAGCCTGAAGGCGATGGATCGCGGCCAGTCGGAAATCGGCTATTGGGTCGCCCCCGGCTTCTGGAACGCGGGCTTCGCCTCCGAGGCGGTGAAGGCGCTGGTCGAGGCCAATCCCCAAGGCCTGCGCACCGTCTTTGCCGAGGTCTTTCAGGACAATCCCGGCTCGGCCCGGGTGCTGACCAATGCCGGGTTCCAGTACCTGGGCGATGCCGAAACCTTCTCGGTCGCGCGCGATGCGCGGGTTGCGACCTGGACCTATATCCGCAAGCTGGACAAATGATCCGCGACGCCACACCCGCCGATGCAGCCGCCATCGCCGCCATCTACAACGATGCGGTGCTGAACACGACCGCGATCTGGAACGAGATCGCGGTCGATGCGGACAATCGTGTGGACTGGATGGCGGCGCGGGCGGCGGGCGGGTTTCCCGTTCTGGTGGCGGAAGTCGATGGCCGGGTGGCGGGCTATTCCAGCTATGGTCCGTGGCGTGCCTTCGACGGGTTTCGCGGCACGGTCGAGCATTCGGTCTATGTCGCGGAATGGGCCCGCGGTCAGGGTCTGGGCCGCGATCTGTTGGGAAACCTGATCGCCAGGGCAAGTGCTTCGGGTGTGCATGTGATGGTCGCGGCGATCGAAGCGGGCAATGTGGCCTCGATCGACCTGCACCTGACCTTCGGGTTTTCCGATCCCGTGAGAATGCCGCAGGTCGGCCAGAAGTTCGGCCGATGGCTCGATCTCGTCTTCATGCAACTGGTGCTGGACGCGCGCCCCACGCTCGACGCGCCGCCGGACCTGGTGGCGCGGGCCAGATGGACCCGGCGCTGAGAGGTTTTCGTCGGCGATCCCGCGCCTGCACCCCATTGTTTTCTGGCTGAGGCTTGCACCCGGGGGGGCTTGTCTCTATCGCCGGATCAAACCATGTCCTATCCGCCGTCGGACCAGTCCCGCTTGGAGCGCCGCTGATGAAATTTCTCGATCTCGCCAAAGTCTATATCCGCTCGGGCGGCGGCGGTGCGGGCTGCGTTTCTTTCCGGCGTGAGAAGTTCATCGAATTCGGCGGGCCGGACGGCGGCGACGGCGGCAATGGCGGATCGGTCTGGGCCGAGGCGGTCGAGGGGCTGAACACCCTGATCGACTTCCGCTATCAGCAGCATTTCTTCGCGAAATCGGGTCAGCCCGGCATGGGATCGCAGCGGACCGGCAAGACCGCAGACGACATCGTCCTGCGCGTTCCCGTCGGCACCGAGGTCCTTGACGAGGACGAGGAAACCGTCATCGCCGATCTGGTCAATGTCGGCGACCGGGTGCAACTGGCGCGCGGCGGCAATGGCGGCTGGGGCAATCTGCATTTCAAAAGCTCGACCAACCGCTCGCCCGCCCGCGCCAATCCGGGGCAGGAGGGGGTGGAGCCCACAGTCTGGCTGCGGCTGAAGCTGATCGCCGATGCGGGGCTGGTGGGGCTGCCGAACGCGGGCAAGTCGACCTTCCTGTCGGCGGTGTCGAACGCCCGGCCCAAGGTCGCGGACTACCCCTTCACCACGCTGGTGCCGAACCTCGGCGTGGTCGGCATCGACGGCCAGGAGTTCGTCATGGCCGATATTCCCGGCCTGATCGAGGGCGCGTCGGAAGGTCGCGGCCTCGGCACCCAGTTCCTGGCCCATGTCGAACGCTGCAAGGTGCTGCTGCATCTGGTCGACGGCACCTCGTCGACGATCACCAAAGACTACCGCACCATCGTGACCGAGCTGGAGACCTATGCCGAGGAACTTGGCGACAAGCCCCGGATTACCGCGATCAGCAAGATAGACGCGCTGGATTCCAAAACGCTGTCCAGCCGCAAGAAGGCTCTGGAAAAGGCCAGCGGCGGGCCGGTCTTCGCGATCTCGGGCGTGACCGGCAAGGGCATCAACGATGTGCTGCGCGCGCTCCACGCCGAGATCCGGGGCGAGGCACCCGAGGAGGAGGAGCGCACGACATGGCAGCCGTAGGCGTGGCCGAGACGCTGTTCGCCCCCGACATCCGGGGGGCGCGGCGGCTGGTGGTCAAGATCGGCTCGGCGCTGCTGGTCGACCAGGCGACGGGGCTGAAGTCCGACTGGCTGGCCGGGCTGGCCGCTGACGTGGCCGAGGCGCGGGGCCGGGGCGCGGATGTGGTGCTGGTGTCGTCGGGCTCCATCGCGCTTGGGCGCAAGGTGCTGGGCCTGACCCTGGGTCCCCTGCCGCTTGAGCAGAGCCAGGCGGCGGCGGCGGTCGGGCAGATCATGCTGGCCCGCGCCTATGAGGAGGCGTTGCATCCCTATGGCATTGTCACCGCGCAGATCCTGGTGACCCTGGAGGATACAGAGGATCGGCGCCGGTATCTGAACAGCCGCGCCACGATGGAAACGCTGCTGTCCATGGGCGTGGTGCCCATCGTGAACGAGAACGACACGGTGGCGACGGACGAGATCCGCTTTGGCGACAACGACCGGCTGGCCGCGCAGATCGCGGTGACGGCGGGGGCGGACCAACTGGTCCTGCTGTCGGATGTCGACGGGTTCTATACCGCCAACCCCAAGGAAGATCCGACGGCCCTGCGTTTCGACGTGGTGGACCACATCACGCCCGAGATCGAGGCGATGGCGGGCGATCCTGTCTCCGGCTTCTCCAAGGGTGGGATGAAGACCAAGCTGCTCGCGGCGAAAACGGCGGTGGCGGGCGGCTGCGCCATGGCGATCATGGAGGGCTCGGCCAACCGCCCGCTGAAGGCGCTGGCCGAGGGCGCGAACCGGACATGGTTCGTCCCGGCCTCGGACCCGCAGGCGG
>JAATGA010000014.1 GCA_015654855.1 Rhodobacterales bacterium | reverse complement strand
CTGGCCGAAAGCGGCAAGATCATCGGCGATTTCACCGTCTCCTCTCTGTCGGAAACCGAGTTCCAGCTGACCGCCAGCTATGGCGCGCAGGGCTGGCACATGCGCTGGTTCGAGGATCACGCCGGGCCGGGCGTCACGGTCGAGAATATCTCGGACAGCCGCAGCGGTTTCACCATCGCGGGACCTGCGGCGCGCGATCTGCTGGCGAAGGTAACCCGCGCGGATGTCTCGGCGGCGGCGTTCAAATTCATGGATGTGAAGCCGATGACCGTCGGCATGGCGAAATGCCTGGTCCAGCGCGTCAGCTATACCGCCGATCTGGGGTTCGAGATCTATTGCGACCACATGTCGGTGCGCCATCTGTGGGAGGTGCTGTCGAAAGCGGGCGAGGACTTCGGCCTGCGCCCCTTCGGGATGCGGGCGATGATGTCGCTGCGGCTGGACAAATGGTTCGGCTCCTGGGGCCGCGAGTTCGCGCCCGACTACACCCCGGCGGAAACCGGCCTCGACAAATTCATCCGCTGGGACAAAGAGTTCATCGGAAAATCCGCCGCGCTGGCCGAGAAAGAGGCAGGCCCCAAACGCGAACTCGCCCGCTTCATCGTCGAGGCCGACGGCGCCGATGTCGTCGCATGGGAGCCGATCTGGCTGGACGGCGCGGTCGTGGGCTTCTGCACGAGCGGAGGCTTCTCGCACTGGGCCAACAAATCCTGCGCCATGGGCTTCCTGCCCGCCGGCGCCGCGCGCGAGGGGCTTGAGGTCGAAATCGAGATCCTGGGCGAGAAACGCCCGGCAAAAGTGACCTTCCTGCCGCTTTTCGATGCAGATGGCGCGCGGATGCGGGGCTGAACCACCAGGAAAACGTCACGAACGTTGACCCGATTCGGGACGGGGCGCAGGCTTGACCTCAAGGAAACGCGAGGCGACGCCATGCAAGACCCCGTCCTCCTGATCCTGGCCTCTGCGGCCGGTCCCGTTTTCAACACGGGGCCCGCGCGGATGGACCAGGCTCCCGAGCGTCCCGGTTCCGCCGCACGGGTAGCGCGCACGGCGCTGGCCACCGGGCATCGGGTGCTGGCCGCCCTGCCCTCCGGCCGCCCGGCCCTGCGCGCCGCCTTTGGCGGCGGACGAATCGGGATTGTCGAGGCGCAGGGGCCGGATCTGCTGGCCG
This sequence comes from Rhodobacterales bacterium, assembly GCA_015654855.1. Taxonomy (GTDB): domain Bacteria; phylum Pseudomonadota; class Alphaproteobacteria; order Rhodobacterales; family Rhodobacteraceae; genus JAATGA01. Next base: position 14,533 of record JAATGA010000014.1, on the reverse strand, counting down.
CGGGCCTGCGCGCCCTGCCCCCGGCTGCGCCGGTCATGGTGCTGCGTTCCGATCAGGCGGAGCTGCTGGTCGAGGATCTGTTGCAGATGCTGTCGGCCTGGCGCGCGACGCCGGGGCTGATCCTGCGGGCGACGGACGAGGACGGCGCACCGGGCCATCCCCTCTGCCTGCCTGACTGGGCGCGCGAGGTCGTGGCCGAAACCGACGATCTGACCCCGCTGATGCGCCGCCATGCCGGGCGGATGCGTATGTTCCCGCTGGACGGCGACCGCGCCACCGCCCGGCAGCCGCCCGCCCGCGCGACAGACAGCCTCGACGGCCCCGGCGGACGGGTGCGCGCGGCGCTCGCCGCACGCCGGGCCGCGATCATGCGGCCAGCAGGACCTGCGCCTCGTAACGTCTGAGGGTGCGGCGCGCGGCGGGCCAGGCCCCGGACCCCGCCGCATCGGCCAGCTCCGGGAACAGCGCCAGAACCTCGTCCCGCGCCGCGACATCCATCGCGTTCAGCGTGCGTTCCGCCGGCTGGAAGCTTTCGGTCCAGGCGCCGTCGACGCAGATCACCTGATGGCGGTCGAACATCAGGTGGATGTAGGACAGTCCCTCGCGCCCCTGCGCCTCGCCCCTGGTGATGCCTGGCAGGCCTGTCAGGTGCAGCGCCGCGATCAGAACCTCCGGCTCGCCGAACAGCATTTCGGCCCGCGCGCCCTCGATCAGCATCCGGTGCTGCGGAGACACCTCCATATCGCGCACCGGCAGATCGCGGCCAAGCGCGCCCGCGGCAATCGCCACAGGCAGGAAATCGGGGTTCACCGCCAACTCTGCCAGGGTCAGGTCTCGCCGGCCGATCCAGCGCACCGGCTGCCAGCCGTCGTCGCGGGTCATCACCATCTCGCCCGCGCGGATCGCCTCGACCGCGATCTCGCCGCGCCGGGTCAACACCCGCGCGCCGGGGGTGAAGCAGGTCAGGATATTCTCGATATCGTTGAAATATAGCTGGCTGCCGACATTGCCGTCGGCGTCCAGGAACTGGACATAGCCGCTTTCGCCCGAGCCGCCGTAGCGGACGATGTTGATCGAGGCATAGCCGCCTTTGGAAACATACAGTGTGTCCTGATCGTCGCCGGTGCTGCCGCCGTCGACCTGATCGCCCGGGCCGGCGTAGATCGTGTCGCGACCCGCGCCGCCATACAGATAGTCCGCGCCCTCGCCGCCGGCCAGAACATCGTCGCCGTCGCCGCCGTAAAGGAAATCCGTGTCGTCGCCGCCGAAAAGGTGGTCGTTGCCGGCATCGCCATACAGGTAGTCGATGCCCGCCCCGCCATAAAGCGCGTCGTAGCCGGCCCCTCCGTAAAGCTGGTCGCCACTGTCGCCGCCGTAAAGCGCGTCGTTTCCGTCCTCGCCCCGCAGCGTGTCGTAGCCGTCCCCCCCTACGATCAGGTCGTCGCCGGTGCCACCGTAGAAGTTGTCGTTCAGCCGGTCGCCGACCATCGTGTCGTCGCCGGCGCCGCCATAGAAGGTGTCGTAACCGCCGCCGCCGGTCATCAGGTCATTGCCGTCGCCACCGTCGAGGACGTTATTGTCGGCCCCGCCGGTCAGCGTATCGTCGCCCGTGCCGCCGAAAAGGCTGTCATAACCCGCGCCCGACTCGAGCACGTCGTTGCCCGCCCCGCCATAAAGCGTATCGTTGTCCGCCCCGCCATACAGGCTGTCGTCGCCATCGCCGCCGTTCAGCAGATCGTAGCCCGCGCCGCCATAAAGTCGGTCGTCGCCCGCCTCGCCGTTCAACTGGTCGTTGCCGTCTTCGCCGTAAAGCGTGTCGTTGCCATCGCCGCCGAAAAGCCGGTCGTCGCCGGCGCCGCCATAGATCAGATCCTCGCCCTCTTCGCCGTAAAGCGTCTCGGGCTGCGCGCCGCCGATCAGCGTGTCGCGACCCGCGCCGCCGTAAAGGCTCTGGTTCCAGCCGGTTCCGGCGTCGAGCAGATCGTCGCCATCGCCACCGTAGAGCGTGTCGCCGTCGTCGCCGCCGTAAAGGCTGTCATCGCCCGACTCGCCATAGAGCAGATCATAACCCGCCCCGCCCTGAATGAAATCACCGCCCGCGCCGCCGCGCAGGGTGTCGTTCCCGGCGCCGCCGGAAATCGTATCGGCGGCCGCCGTGCCGACAAGGCTGTCGTTGCCGCCCGAACCGTTGATGTCTGCCACGTTCTGCCCCGGATCTTCTTGATGGACCCAATAAGGCAGTTATGCACGTTACGCGGTAAACTTCAGGCGATTTGCATGGATCGGCCGCGATCCGAACGACATGCCGCGCCCGATGTGGCGCGGCGGCAACAAGATCGCCCCGACTGTTGCCGATCCGACGCGAGGCCAGCGGGTCTCGCGGGTCCGCCGGAACCGGCACCCCCACAGACCCGGCCCCGCCCCCCGAAGATCAGGCCGAGAGAAGCACCTTCGTCTCATAGGCCTTCAGCGACAGGCGCGCGGCCGGATAGGCCCCGAACCCTTCAAGCGCCAGTTCCGGGAACAGCGCCAGAACCTCGTCGCGCTGCGCCCGGTCCATCCCGCCAAGCGACATCGCCCCGGGCTGGAAGCTTTCGGACCAGGCCCCGTCCGCACAGACGATCTGGTGGCGGTCGAACAGCAGGTGGATATAGCTGACCTGCGGCCCGAACGCCCGGGTGATCCCGGGTTGGCCGACCAGATGCACGGCAGGCACCAGAACCTCGTGCTCGCCGAACAGTATTTCGAGCGTCGACCCGGTCATCAGCATCCGGTGCTGGGGCGAGACGGACATGTCGCGTTCGGGCAGCCCCTGGCCAAGCGCGCCTTGCGCGATGCGCACCGGGACGAACCGCGGCTCGGCCGCCAGTTCCGCCGCCGAAAGATCGCGCCGGCCGATCCAGCGCAGCGCCTGGAAGCCGTCGTCGCGGGTCAGGACCATATCGCCCTCGGCCAGATCCTCGACCGGAACCTCGCCGCGGTCGGTTTGGATCAGCGTGCCGGGGGTGAAGCAGGGCACCACGTTCTCGATGTTCGAGAAGGTCATGCTGCCCGCGACATTGCCGTCGGCGTCGAGGAATTCGATCGTGCCGTTTTCCGGGTTGGTCTCGTCATATATGATGCGCAGCGGGCCGGCGCCGGTCAGGTCCAGCGTGTCGATCTCGCCGTTGTCGGGGTCCTCGTTGCCGTCGATATGCGCGCCATAGCCCGCGCCGGGCTCGACGGTGAAGGTGTCGCTGTCATAGCCGCCGGCATAGGTGCCGCCCGCATCCTCGACACGGATGGAGTCGTCGCCCGCGCCGCCATCTATCGTGTCGTTGCCCGACCCGCCATAGATCGTATCGTTCCCCGCGCCGCCGCGAACCACGTCGTCGCCAGCCCCTGCCAGGATCGTATCGTTGCCCGCCCCTGCCTCGATCACATCGCCGTCGCCGGTGGTGCCCTCGACCCCGGTCGCATCGCCCGCGTCGATCCGGTCGCCATCCGGGTCGCCGGTATAGCCGGCGTCGATCAGATCGTCGCCCGCCGTGCCCGTGACCACGCCGTCGGATCCGGCCTCGCCGCCGGGCACGACCACCACGCCATCGGCCACCACCGTCTCGATATTGAAGAAGTCGAGAGAGCCGCCGTCGTTGAACCAGACGGTGCCGTTCTCGCCGGTTTCGTCGCTGAAGATCACCGAGGCGACATTGCTGACATGCAGCGTGTCCTGATCCGCGCCGCCCTCCGAAACGGTCTCGCCGCCGTCGACGTAATCGCCGGCCCCGGCGTAGATGTCGTCGGCGTCGTCCTCGCCATAGATCAGATCGGCCCCCGCGCCGCCATAGATCGTGTCGCGGCCGAACGAGCCCTGGATGCTGTCGTCGCCCTCTTCGCCATAGATCAGGTCGTTCTCGCCCGATCCGGTGATCGTATCGTTGCCCTCGCCGCCATAGATGGTGTCGTCGTCGTAGCCACCATACATCTCGTCGTTTCCGGCGCCGCCGAAGATCGTGTCGTCGCCGTAGCCGCCATAAACGCTGTCGTTGCCCTCGCCGCCGAACACGCTGTCGTTTCCGGCGTCGCCGCGCAGGTAATCATCGCCCGCGCCGCCATAGATCGTGTCGTCGTCCACGTCGCCGACCTGGTAATCCGGTCCGTTGCCGAGGATCGAGTCGTTGCCGGCCCCGCCATAGATCAGATCGTTGCCGGTGCCGCCGAAGATGTCGTCGTCGCCCGCGCCGCCCTCGACCGTATCGTCGCCGCCAAGCGCAAAGATGCCGTCGTCGTCAGGCCCGTCACCCGGAAAGACGGCATCGCCGCCATCGACGATATCGCCGTTTTCGTCGACATAGCCCGGGGTGATCAGCTCGGCGCCGTCGGTGCCATATATCAGCCCGTCGCCGTTGCCGCCGTTCAGGATCAGCTTTTCGATGTTCGAGAAGGTCAGGGTCGAATTGTCGACGAAGGTGATGGTGCCGTCTTCGGGATTTTCGGGGTCGAAGGCGACCGTATAGACGCCGGTCGCGTAAAGCGTGTCGGTATCCTCGCCACCCTCGCCGCCATCGACAACATCCCCGGCCCCGCCATAGATCACATCGGCATCGGCTCCGCCCTGCAAGGTGTCGGCCCCGGCCCCGCCATAAAGCGTGTCGTTGCCCGCCCCGCCCTGCGCCAGATCCGCGCCGATGCCGCCGTAAAGCTCGTCGTTGCCGGCCCCGCCGCGCAGGGTGTCGTCGCCAGCGCCGGCCACGATGGTGTCGTCGCCCGCGCCCGCGTCGATCACATCGTCGCTGCCGCCGTCCGCGTCGACCACATCGCCATCGGGGTCGCCGATATAGGCCGCGTCGATCATATCGTTGCCATCGGTGCCGCTGACAACACCGTCGCTGCCGGATTCCGCGCCGCTGACCACGACATTTTCGATATTGCTGAAGGTCAGGGTCGAGCCATCGCTGAAATGGACGGTGCCGTTTTCCGAGTTCCCCGCGTCATAGGCGACCGAGTCCACATCCTCGACGTAAAGGGTGTCGTAATCGTCGCCGCCCTCGCCGCCATCGACCACATCGCCCGCGCCGCCGTAGATCGCGTCGCGCCCGTAGCCGCCGTAGATCGTATCGTCGCCGTCCGCTTCGGCATTCCAGGCGGGGTTGGTGTCGGCATAGATCTCGTAGACCATCCCGCCCGAGACGCCGCTGCCCGAAATGTTCTGCAACGCGACCGAGTTCAAGGGGCCGTAGATCGTCAGCACCGCCGGCTGCACCGCGTCGAGCGTGCTGTCCGCGCCCAGGATCGTGCCGTCCTCGGTCAGCGTATAGCCGCTGCTTGTCGCCTCGAACGAGGCCCGGCCCGAGGCGATCAGGTCGGCGACCGACACCTGCCAACCGTCTATCGACACGGCCAGCGTCTCGGTCGCGTTCAGCGCGGCGAAGCGGATCTGGACCGAGCCGGTCTGCTGGCCGAATTCGTGCAGATGGGTCTCGTTCGGCTCGTCCGCGTCGCCAAGCTGATAGCCCTGAAGTTCGTAATAGGACCCGTCGCTCGCCTGAACGGTCAGCGTGCCGGGATCGGCCACGCCATCCGAGGTGGCACCGGTCTCAAGGCTGGTGGTCGTATAGGTCAGGGCCGAATTGCCGTCGGTGCCTGCCAGCGTGCCGGCGCTGCCCGACAGCGCGGCATAGCTCGCCGGGTCGGAGTTCGCCACCGGGGTCGAGCTGCCGCCGTAAAGGATGTCGTCGCCCTCGCCGCCCTCGATCAGGTCGGCGCCCTGACCGCCGTCGATCACATCGTCGCCCGCGCCGCCCGACAGGCTGTCGTCGCCCTCGTCTCCGCCGATCGTGTCCGCGCCCGCGCCGCCGAGCACCGTGTCGTTGCCGCTGCCCCCGCCGATCTCGTCCTCGCCCTCGCCGGCATAGATCAGATCCTTGCCGCCGCCGCCATAAAGCACGTCGTTGCCCAGGCCGCCGTCGAGCGTGTCATTGCCCTCTTCGCCGAAAAGCTGGTCGTCGCCCTCTCCCCCCGAAAGACTGTCGTCGCCTTCGCCGCCAAGCAGGGTATCCGCGCCGCTGTCGCCCGACAGCGTGTCGTTGCCGCCGTCGCCCGCCAGCAGGTCGTCGCCATTGTCGCCCTGGATGGAATCGTCGCCGTCGCCGGCCTCGGCCAGGTCGTCGCCGGCCCCCATGACCAGCGTGTCATTGCCCGCGCCGCCAAAGATCGTGTCATTGCCGTCCCTGGTCAGGACCCGCAGCCCTTCCGTCGCCGCGCCGAGGTCGAGGCTGTCGTCGTTGTCGGTGGCGCCAAACTCTTCGATATTGATGAAGGTTCCGCTGCCTGCCCCGAAATTGTAGGTGCCCGAGCCGGATGCGTCGAGCGCGAGCTCTACCCCCGCCTCGCCGTTGGTGTCGAAAAACAATGCGTCGAAATCCGCGCCGCCATCGACCGTCGCCGTGCCGAGGTCGCCGACATGGATGCTGTCGTTTCCGCTGCCGGCATCAATCAGATCGACGCCTGAGGCCGCCGACAGATCGTCGCCCGCCATGGCCAGAATCGCGTCATTGCCCTCGCCGCCATACAGACTGTCACTACCGGCACCGCCGCTCAGGGTGTCATTGCCGCTGCCGCCGTAAAGCGCCAGATCCGCCGTCGCCAGACTGCCATCGACTTTGTCGCCGACACTGGTGCCGCGGACGACCTCGATCCCGGCAAAGCTGCCCGTCGCGCCATCGTCAATGCGGTAGTAAGTGCCGTCCGCGCCTCCCGAATAGCTCAGCAATATGCCTTCGTCGCTGCCGTTGTCGTAGAAGGCGAGCGTATCGGTCCCCTCGCCGCCGTCGATGGTATCGGCCCCGTCTGTCGCGTTGACGTTGATCAGATCGTCGCCCGCGCCGCCCGATACCAGATCGTCGCCGCTGCCGCTTTCCAGCGTATCGGCGCCCGCGCCGCCGAACAGGCTGTCCGCGCCGGCGCCGGCATGGATCGAATCGTCGCCGTCCTCGCCATACAGCAGGTCGTTGCCCTCGCCGCCGGCGACGCTGTCGTTGCCGGTTCCGCCGTAAACCACATCGTTGCCAGCGCCCGCCTCGACGGTATCGTTACCCGCCCCCGCCCGAATATGGTCGTCGTTGCCGCTTTGCCACGGCAGCCCGGCGTCACCGTTGTCGATCCGGTCGGACCCGTGCGCCACCGGCTCGACATAGGCGGCATTGATAAGGTCGTTGCCGGCCGTGCCCTCGACATAGCCGTCGTCGAAGCCCGTGACGTAGCGGTCGGCGGCAAGGTTCACCGCGGTCGCAAGCTGAACACTGTCGAGCCGCAGCGAGGCGATCGGCCTGGCCTCCAGAACGGCGGTATCCTCGTTGCCGCTGATCTCGGGCGCGAGGAAAAGCTCGCCGCTGGTCGATTGGACGATGACCGCCGTGAAGGTGGCGGTGGTGCCGTCGGCATAGGTAAGCGTGGCATTGTAGCCCGCGACCGCATCGAAGGTGAAGGTCTGGACACCCGCGCCTATGTCGGTGGTGAACCGGTCGTTCGCGGCGGAATTGTTGGTGTCGAGGTCCGCGCTCCCCCCGATGTTGACGGAGGTGGCGGAGGTGACATGTTGATACAGCGGTGCCGATGTCGACCCGTAGGTCTGCCCCACCAGTTGCGCGGCATTCTCGGCATCCGCATTCCCCTCGGTCGGGTCGATCTGCGTCGCGATCGTTCCGAGATAGATCCAGGAAAATGTCGTGGCCATCACCGCACCCCTTTATAAACCGGTTCGCAATCGGCAGACCCCGGCCCCGCGACCTGCGCATCCCGAACGTTCATCGACTCTTACTCTTTCCCACGCCGCCGTCCCGCGGCCCGGCAGCCGGGCCCGGCAAGGGGATCTCCGGTGATCGGGATAGCGGCAGTTCATGGCCGAAATCTGCAGCTTCTGCGGTCAAATCGGGACGAATGCCGGCCGAAAAGAGGCGAAATGCGAACCGTATCCGCGCGGCGAACAACGAAAGGGGTCCCTCGCGGGACCCCTTCCATGTCGAACCGGACATCGCGGGCGGGCCTGGCCCGCACTGCGTGACCTTTTACTTCACCAGCAGAGCGGCCTCGTGCTTGCGCAGGGTACGACGGGCCGAGGTGTAGTTCGAGACGCCATCGACCGTCTTCAGGTCGGGGAACAGCTCGAAGATCTCATTGCGCTGCGCATTGCCCATGCCTTTCAGCGTGTAGTCGCCGGGCTGGAAGCTTTCGGTCCAGGCGCCGTCGGCCAGCACGACCTCGTGGCGGTCGAACATGAAGTGAATGTAGGTCGCGCCGATGGCCTCGACCGACTGGATACCGCGCCCGCCGACCAGATGCTTCGCCGCGACCAGCACTTCATGCTCGTCGAAGTAAAGCTGGGTGCGGTCGTTGGCGACCAGCATCCGGTGGTTGGGCGACACCATCATGTCGCGTTCCGGCAGACCGTTGCCGAGGCTGCCCTGACGGATCAGCACCGGGCGCAGATGCGGATTGGCGGTCAGGTCCGACCAGCTCAGCGTTTTGGCGCCGACCCAGCGGATTTCCTGGATGCCGTTGTCGCGGGTGATGATCTTGTCACCCTCGCGCAACGTCTCGACCGGGACCTCGCCCTTCGGCGTCGCCACCAGCACACCGGGGGTGAAGCAGGGGATCACGTTCTCGATGTTGGTGAAGGCCGCCGTGCCGGTGACATTGCCGTCGCTGTCGAGGAAATAGACCGTGCCGTTCTCGGCATTGTCGGGATCGTATTCCACCCGCAGCGGACCGGCGCCGGTCAGATCCAGCGTGTCGTAGTCGTCGCCTTCCTCGTTGCCGTCGATCACGTCGTTCGGGCCGACGTTGATGAAGACATCGCGATCCGCGCCGCCGAACAGAGCATCCGCCCCGGCCCCGCCGTAGATCGTGTCGTTTCCGTCGCCGCCCAGCACCAGGTCGCCGCCCGCACCGGCGTAAAGAACGTCGTCGCCCGCGCCGCCGTAGATCTCCACCTCGGGCGCGTCGCCGCCATAGATCGTGTCGTTGCCGCCGTCGCCGTTCAGCGAGTCGTTGCCGGCCCCGCCATAGATCAGATCGTCGCCGTCATCGCCATGCACCAGGGCCGAGCCCGATCCGGCCTGGATCGTATCGTTGCCCGCGCCGCCGAGCAGTTGGTCGTCGCCCGATCCGCCATAGATCAGATCGTCGCCGTCGCCGCCCTCGACCAGATCGTCGCCGGCATCGCCGTAAAGCGTGTCATTGCCCGCGCCGCCGAAGATCAGATCGTCGCCGCCGTCGCCGTGCACGGCGTCCGCGCCGTTGCCCGCGATCACAACATCGTCGCCGGCCCCCGCGAAGATCACATCATCGTCGCCCGAAGTGCCGGGCAGGATCGCGTCGCCGCCATCCACGACATCGCCATCGTTGTCGCCGGTGTAGTTCACGTCGATGTAGTCGTTGCCCGGGGTGCCCCAGACGATGCCGTCACGCCCGCCGCCGGTCGAAGGTTCGACCACCACGACCGAGACGGTCGAACTGGCAGTGCCGCCATTGCCGTCGGCGATGGTGTAGCTGATCTCGTCCGTGCCGGTGTAGCCATCGTTGGCGACATAGGTCAGGCTGCCGTCGCCGTTGATGGTGACGGTGCCGTTCGGCGCGGTGGCGCCGGTGACGGTCAGCGTGTCGCCGTCCACGTCGCTGTCATTGCCCTAAACGTCGATGGTGACGGGCACCACGCCAGAGGTCGCGGCGCTGTCGGGGTTGGCCACCGGATCGTCGTTCACCGGGTTCACGGTGACAGTGACGGTCGAGCTGGTCGTGCCGCCCTGACCATTCGAAACCGTATAGGTGATCTCGTCCGTGCCGTTGAAATCGGCGCCCGGGGTGTAGGTGATGCTGCCGTCGTCGTTGATCGCGACCGTACCGTTGCCGGCCGAGGCGCCGGTCACGGTCAGCGGGTTGCCCGCCGGATCGCTGTCGTTGCCGAGCACGTCGATGGTCACCGGCACGTCCTCGTCGGTGACAGCCGTATCGGGGGTCGCAACGGGATCCTCGCCCGGCCCGGTATTGTCCACCGTATCCGACAGCGAGAACTCGCTGACCGAGCCGTTGAAGTGCTGGTTGATGTCGTTGACCTCGCCCGGGTTGGTCAGGGTCTGACCGGCGCCGACGACCCAGTGCTGGTCGATATCGCCCTGATCCATGGTCACCGTATTGGGCACATCGGCCGAATAATCGGTGCCCTGGGTGGTGTTGGCGATCGAAAGCTGACCGCCCTCGCCGCCGAGATCCCAGGAATAGCTGAGCGATACGGTGTCGCCGGTCCCGACGAAGCCCGCTTCGGTGGTGAAGACGACCGGGTCCGCCCCGGCGATCTCATGCGTCACCTGGACCGAGCCGTCGGACAGGATGTCGATGTGGAACCCGCCGTTGGTCTCGCCGACGCTGTCGCGCGACAGCAGTGTCGCCGCGCCGCTTTCGGGCAAGGCGCCTTGCGTAAAGTCGATGGCCAGGGTGCCGCGATCCATCTGGAACGACGGGTCGGTCTGGATCTTGACCAGATCGTCCACACCGTCGAGCTGCAATTGCCCGCCCGATGCCGTGGCCCCGTTCAGATAAACGCCGTTCTGCGCGCCGTTGTCCGTGGCGCTGTCCAGAGCGGTCTGGTCGCTGTCGTCAAAGGTGTAAAGCGCAAACACCGGCATTCCAAATCCCTCACTTTGTGCAAAGACCCGGTTGCCCGGTCCCATCCGATCCCAGTAGCCGTGCCGTCACCTTTCGGGAACGGACCCGGATCGACGCGAACCCGAAGCCTGAAAGCACCGGAGCCCTGCGCCGCGTTTGCCTGTCGTCAGATGTGAAGGCCCGTGAAAAACCACCCCGGACAACGGGGAAAACCCAACCGTCCGGCCAGAACACGATGATGTTCAAAGGTTCGGGCCGAAGGCGACCCGCAAACCGGCAGCGTTCCACACTCCTGCGTCACTCGCGACGCGCCACACGACTGAACGACCGCCCCCACGGCCATTTCGTCTTACCCAGCTAGACCTGATCTGGATAACGCGCGTTAACGCTTACGAAAAGTGAAAAGTGGCGAAATCCTGGCAGTTCAAAGGCCACACCGCCACCAGGGGTTGTCTGGCGATCGGAATTTCTGGCCATATATGGCCCGGATCGTTTCCCGCCCGGCACCACGGCATCAGGCTGTCGGTGCCCAAGCCTGCCGAAAGGCATAAGATTCCAGGACGCGCCGGTCGCGCAGGCACCGGATTGTTCCCGAACCGGAAACGCTGGCACGACCTGCCGTTGTATTGACCTTGCGTCAATATTTCGGCGGTTTCGGCCACAGACTCGCCGCGATGCGTCCCGGTTTGTTGCCCGGCGAACGCCAATCGCCCGAATCCCAAGAGATCTGCGCAACCTACGCCACTGTTAACTCTGCGAAATTACGAATCACTCCGCTGCCGTTTCGATTGACGGAAAACGTCAGGTCTGACCACCGTTGGCCAGGCCTGACGCGCGATCCGCCATCAGAAGCGACGCCACGACATGTCAGGCAGGCGCTCTGTCGCGCCCCCTCGCCGGGCGGCATGAGGCGACCGCCTGGCCGGTGTTAATCATGCGTGACGGGGCTGGCCTCGTTCGGGACAAAACACGGCTGCGCCCCGCCTGCGGAGATCGCGCTCCACGATGCGGGCGGAACGCCGGCCCGAGCCGCAGGTTCGCGTCGGACTTTCCGCAACCTGTCCGGTTTTCGCCGTTCGGGAGCATCGCCCCGTTCGATGGCCGACTCGTTCGATGGCCTGGAGCACGCGATCCGCCGGAGAAGCGGCTGCCACCGAAGCGGGTCGCGCCCCCCCGAAGGGGAAATCCAGGGTAAGATCCTGATCTGATTGGTGGTGCCCGAGGTCGGACTTGAACCGACATACCTTTCGGTGGCGGATTTTGAATCCGCTGCGTCTACCATTCCACCACTCGGGCTCCGGGTGGGTTTTACCTGCGCCCAGGCGGGGCGTCAACGCCCGAAGCGGGCGACGGCGGCACCTGCCGGATCGGATCCCACCGCTTCAGATCCCGTCGGTAAGGGCGAGGCAGGTCTTGACCTGGCCGCTTTGCAGCCCCTTCTGAAACCAGCCCGACCGCTGCGCCGAGGTGCCGTGGGTAAAGCTTTCGGGCGACACCCGCTGCCCGGCGTTGCGTTGCAACGTATCGTCGCCGATCTGTTTCGCGGCGTTCACCGCCTCTTCAAAGTCGCCGGCCTCGATCGAGCCGAATTTCTGCTGCGCGGTGCGCGCCCAGATCCCCGACAGGCAGTCGGCCTGCAATTCGATGCGGACGGAGATCTCGTTGCTTTCGGCCTCGGTCACGCGCGCGCGGATCTGGTTCAGCCGGCCGAGGATTCCGAGTTCGTCCTGGACATGATGGCCGATCTCATGCGCGACGACGTAGGCGGCGGCGAAATCGCCCTGGGCGCCCAGTTGCCGCGACAAGGTGACGAAGAAATCGGTGTCGAGATAGACCTTCTTGTCGCCGGGGCAATAGAACGGCCCCGTCGCGCCCGAGGCGCTGCCGCAGGGCGAGGCGGTCACGCCCTTGTAGAGCACCAGCGTCGCCGGCGTGTAGGTCCGCCCCAGTTGCTGGCGGAAAACGTCCGCCCAGACCTCTTCGGTATCGGCGAGCGTGACCGAGACGAATTCGGCCCGCTCCTGGTCGGCCTCGGTGATCTCCTGCTGCGCGCCGGAGCTTTGGATGCCGCCGTCCTGCAACAGCGGCGTCAGATCGTAGCCGAAGAAATAGGCGATCACCACGACGGCCACCACGCCGAGACCCCCGGCCCCGCCGATCCCGGCCACGCGCCCGCCCCCGCCCGAGGACCGCCGGTCCTCGATATTGCGGCTGCCGCGACGACCCTTCCACTCCATGACACGCCCCTTTCACGAAACAGTGGTCACAATATCCGCCTGCGGTCCCCGCGCAAGGGCGCAGGGTGCTTGACCCGAAGGCCCGCGCGGGATTTATCCGACAACGAGAGCAGGAGAGGCGCATGTTCCGCAAGCTTTACGACTGGACGCTCCGTCAGGCCGCCGCGCGCCACGCGCCGGCGGCACTCGGCGCGGTCTCCTTCACCGAAAGCTCGTTCTTCCCGATCCCGGCGGATGTGCTTTTCGTGCCGATGTGCCTGTCGAAACCGGAACAGGCGTATCGCTATGCGCTGATCGCCTCGGTCATGTCGGTGCTGGGCGGGATCGCGGGCTGGGCCATCGGGCATTACGCCTTTGAGAACCTGGCGCGGCCGATGCTGGAAACCATGGGCAAGATGGACAGCTTCAACGCGCTGAAGGATGCGACGGGCGACGGGGCGATCCTGCTGATGCTGGTGACCTCGGGCTTTTCGCATATTCCGCCGATGAAGGTGGTGACGATCCTGTCGGGCGTGATCTCCTTCGATCTGAAATGGTTCATCCTTTCGGCGATCATCGCCCGCGCCGGGCGGTTCTATCTGCTGGCCTGGGCGCTGCGTCGCTATGGCGAAGCGGTGGTCAGCTTTGTCGAGCGGCGCTTCGCCGCGGTGGCGGTGGGCCTGGCCATCGCCGGCGGCGCGGCCTGGGCCGCGATGCACGCTTTCTGACCCAAGACCTGCGAAAGGACGCCCCCCGATGTCGCGCAAATTGCTGATCGCCCTCGCCGCCAGCGGGTCCGCGGCGCTGCTGCTTGGCGCATTCGCCTTCCAGTATATCGGCGGACTTGCGCCCTGCCCGATGTGTCTGTGGCAGCGCTGGCCGCACGGCGCGGCAGTGCTGGCCGGGGTGCTGGCGCTGGCGACCGGCTGGCGGATCTGGCCCTGGCTCGGTGCGCTCGCGGCGGCGGCGACGGCGGGAATCGGTGTGTTCCATGCCGGGGTCGAGCTGAAATGGTGGCAGGGTCCGACCAGTTGCACCGGCGGCGGCAATGCGCTGTCCGGCCTGTCGGGGGCGGATCTTCTGTCGACCTCCGGGCCCTCGGGCGTGATCATGTGCGACAAGGTTGCCTGGGCGATGTGGGGCATCTCGATGGCCGGCTGGAACGCGATCCTGTCGGGCATTCTGGTGCTGATCTGGATCGCGGCGGCGCTGCGGCGGGACTGATCGCGTCGCGCGCCTTAACCGCCAGGCATGGGCGGCGCTTATCCCGCAGCACGACGACGACGAAGACCGGGCGGGACCGATCCCCCCTTCAGCCGCAAAGCCGCGCGTATTCCTGAAGCGCGAAGCGATCCGTCATTCCGGCGGTGTAGTCGGCCACGATCCGCGCCAGCGCGGTTTCATCCTGCGCCAGGTCCACCTCGGCCCGCCATTCGGCCGGCATCAGCGCCGGATCGCCGAGAAAAGTCGTGAACAGCGCATTGAACGCCGTCGTCACCCGCGCCCGCTCGGCCATCACGCTCGGCGCGCGATACATGCGCGTGAAGAGGAACGAGCGGATCACTTTCAGTTCCTGATAGAGCGGTTTGGAGAAGCGGATGATCGTCGTGCCCATGGCCCTGATCTCGTCCACCGATTTCGGCTGGGCGGCGGACAGGCGGTTCTGCGCGACGGCG
>JAATGA010000016.1 GCA_015654855.1 Rhodobacterales bacterium | reverse complement strand
TCCCACATCTGCGCCGGCGTGCCCTCGAACAGCCGGCCGCAGCCGGCGGCCATCAGGCTGTCGCCGGTGAAGACAAGGCCCGAATCGGGAAAGTGGAACGCGATATGGCCGATCGTATGGCCGGGCGCGTCGATGACCACCCCGGCCTCGGCGCCGATGCGAACGGTGTCGCCCGGCACAAGCTGGCGGTCCAGAAGCGGCAGGCGGTGCGCATCGGCCGCCGCCCCCGCCACCCGTGCCATCGAGGCGGCGACGAGGCCCGTCACCCCGTCGATATGGTCCTGGTGGTGATGGGTCAGCAGGATCTTCGACAGCCGCCAGCCGCGCACGGCCAGTTCGGCGAGGATCGGCCCCTCTTCGGGCGCATCGACCAGCGCCACGACGCCGGTTGCGGGATCGCGCAGCAGGAAGGCGTAGTTGTCCTTCAGGCAGGGCACGGTGACGAGTTCGAGTGCCATGGTCTTTGCCTTTGTCTCGGGTAAGTGTCAGGGTGAGTGTGACCATCGACGCCGGAACCTGCAATGCACCTCGACGTGCTGGATCTGAGGAACTTCTATTACCGTACGCAACTGGGCCGGGTCGCGCAGCGGGTGATCCGTGATCAGGTGATGCGCATCTGGCCCGAGGCTTCGGGGCAGACCATCGTCGGCTATGGCTTTGCGGTGCCGCTGTTGCGGCCCTATCTCGCCGATGCGCGGCGGGTGATCGGGCTGATGCCGGGGCCGCAGGGCGTGATGCCCTGGCCCGCCGGCCTGCCGAATGTCAGCGTTCTGTGCGAGGAAACCCAGTGGCCGCTGGCCACCGGGATCGTCGACCGGATCGTGCTGATGCACGGGCTGGAAACCTCGGACCACCCGTCCTCGCTGCTGGAGGAATGTTTCCGCGTCCTCGGCCCGGGCGGGCGGGCGCTGTTCATCGTTCCGAACCGGTCGGGTCTGTGGTCCAGGCGGGACGGCACGCCCTTCGGCTTCGGCCGGCCCTACTCGCTGGCGCAACTGGAGGCGCAGCTTCGCAGTCACGATTTCACTCCCGAACGCGCGGTGGCGACGCTGTTCTCGCCCCCGTCCGAGCGGCGGTTCTGGCTGAAGACCTCGGATTTCTGGGAAAGCCAGGGAAGCCGGTTCATGCCCTGGCGCGCCGGCGGCGTCCTGATGGTCGAGGCCTCGAAACAGGTCTATGCCCCGCGCAAGCCCGACCTGGGCGCGGTCGTTCGCCGGCCCCTGCGGGTGCTGGAGGGAGTCGGCGCCCAACCCGTGCCCACCCCGCGCGGCGCCATTCAGAGTTGATGAAACGGCGACAGTCCTGCCATGGACCCGCAGATCGTCTCCGATCCGGCACCTCCCGGCAGGCCGCGCTTGACTTCAACCCGGCCAGGCCCATCCTGCGCCCCAGGTGGCGTGTTCTGGTGGGGAAAATACATGGAATTCTTCTTTCTGGCATTTTTCGGGCTGGCTGCGGTCGCGGCGATCGCGGACTCTGGCGGGTCGAACAACGACGATGATGACGAGACGCCGCAGCAGGGCGGACCGGGCAACGACAGCCTGACCGCCTCGGGCGACGAGACGGTCTATGGCCGCGCCGGCGACGATCTGATCGGCCTTTCGGACTCGGCCCACGGCTATGGCGGCCCCGGCGCCGATACCCTGGCCGGCGAGGATACGACGTGGATGAGCGGCGGCTACGGCGACGACAGCATCGAGGCCGGCAGGGCTGCCCACGCCCAGGGCGACCGGGGCAACGACGTGCTGACGGGCGCGGATTCGGCTTCGCTTTACGGCGGGCAGGGGCATGACAGCCTGACAGGGAACGACAATGCCACCCTGTTCGGCGGCTGGGGCCAGGACGTGCTGGTCGCCGAGGACAGCGTTGCGGGCTATGGCAGTTATGGCGACGATACGCTGACCCTGTCGGACCACGCCCGGGGCTATGGCGAGGAGGGCGACGACAGCCTGACGCTCAGCGGCAGTGCCACGGGCTACGGCGGCGCGGGCTGGGACACGCTGACGGGCAGCGGCGAGACCACGCTCTATGGCGGGGCAGGGCACGATCTGCTGGTCTCGGACCTTGAC
>JAATGA010000222.1 GCA_015654855.1 Rhodobacterales bacterium | reverse complement strand
TGCTTGTCATAGGCGCGTTGCTGCCGTTCGGTCGGCGGGCTGCCGGTCTTGTAGTCGATCAGATGCAGCCGGCCGTCCGGCATCTCGTCGATCCGGTCGGGGATGCCGAACAGGTGAAAGTCCAGCGGCGCGACCGCGATCTCGCCCCGATCCTCCAGCATCAGCGTGCGACCGCCCTGTTCCGCGTCGAAACGCAGGAAGTGATCTGCCGCACGGTTCAGCCGCGCCAGCCACAACAGCCGCGCGGCAGGCCAGGGCACCTCGGCCTCCAGCACCGCTGCGGCGGTCTGCATCAGACGGGCGCGCGCCTCGGGCCGCGCCTCGGCCTGAGGGCGATCCTTGACGAAGGTTTCAAGGATCCTGTGGATGACATTCCCCCTGATCCGCGCATCCGGTGCATGGCGCAGCGGGTCAAGCGGGCGCAGGCGCAAAACCTCGCGCGCATAGATCGCATAGGGGTCGCGGATCAGCGTGGCGATACGCGTCAGCGGCAGGCGGTTCGGCCGCACGATCAGCGGCGGGCGCGGCGCGGGGCGCGCGGCACGGGCCATGCGCGGATCGGCCAGCACCTCAGCCGGCGGCTGGTCCAGCGCCATGGCCAGCCGCAGCCAGTCGCGCCCCCTGCCCCGCATCGCTGCCAGAGCCTGCGGCCCCTGACGGTCGGGCAGCCCCTCCATCAGGTTCGTCAGCCGGTTCAGCCAGCGCGAGGGCACGGTTTCCGCGTCGGAGTCGCGGGCGGCGCGGGTGATCACGACCTCGGGTGCCGCCACCGCCTGCTGGTAGTCATGCGCCGCCAGACCGATCTGCCGTTCGGGCAACAACAGCCCCGCCTCTTTGCGCATAGCGCGGTTCAGCCAGGGGTCGGGGGTCGCCATGCCCGGCCAGACTCCATCGTTCAGCCCCGACAGCACGACCAGATCCGCTCCCGAGACCCGCGCCTCCAGCGTGCCCCAGATCATCACGCCCGGATGCGGCTCGTTCGGGGACCGCACCTCCTCGCGCGAGATCAGCGCATCGAACAGGTCGCGCCAGGCGGCGGTGGTGAAGTCCCCGCCGTGCTCCGCCTCGGCGGCCATCGTGTCGAACAGGGCAAGCGCCTTGCGACCCGCTTCCTGATCCCAGAGGGTGCCTGCGCCCCCGGCCCCGGTGCCACGCGCCAGGGCCTCGGCCAGTGTCCGATGGCGAGAGATGTGGGCGGCGAGCGGTTCCTCACCTGCGACCTCCACCCCTTCGAGCGCATGGGCCAGCGCGGCCGCCCAGGGGGAAGCGGCCTCGTCCCGCCGCGTCGCCGCCCAGCAGGTCAGCGTCGCGCCATCGGGGAAGGCCGGGCCGTTCCGCCGCAGTTCCAGTTCCAGGTCGCGGGTCAGGCGCAGGTGATCGCCCCGCGCGCCGCCCGTGCCCGCGAGCGGGTGCTTCAGCACCGAAAGCAGCGCCTCGGGCGTCAGCCTTTCGCCGATCAGCCGCGCGACCAGACGCAGGAACCGCCCCGGCGCCGTCTGCTGCAAGGGCTCGCCCGCGCTGTCGTCGGGCACGATCCCCCAGCGGTCGAGCGCGGCGGCCACCTGGCGCGTCAGCATCCGGTCGGGGGTGATCAGCGCGACGCGACGTCCCTCCTCGGCCGCCTGGCGCAGGATCAGCGCGACGGCCAGGGCCTCGGCCCTGGGCGAGGGCGCCTCGATCAGCGTCACCCCCCCGGTCGCGGCGACCAGATCGGGCAAGGCCTGCCCCTCGACCAGCCACTGATCCGTCACCGGCGCGGGCCGGAGGGACAGCGAAATCAGACGGTTGCGGTCCGGGTCCGGCGGGGTGACCGCGTGCCAGGGCGTCACGTCGGCGGGCACGAGGTCGAGCAGCGCCAGCAGATGGCGGAACCGGTACTGCGGGTGATCCTCCGCCGTCAGTTGGTGGTCGAGCGCCGACCATACCTCCGCCGGCATATCGCCGTCGAAGCCCGGCAGGACCAAAGCACCCTGCGGCAACCGCATCACCGCCCGCATGAACAGCGCCGTCGTCCCCCGCGACCCGGTGGAGCCTGCGACGATCACCGGCCCTTCGGGCGGGGCGGCCACCCAGGCCTCGGCCAGGCGTTCGACGACCATGCGCCGCCGCGCCTCGGCATCCGGGGGAGCGGCGGGGCCGAAGAAGGGGGCGACGATGCTCAGAAAGGCCTGGGTCCGCGCCCAATGCGCCGAATGGGCGGAAACGTCGAGGGCCGCGATCCGCTCGGGCGGGACACCCTCGCCCTGCATCTCGTCCATCAGCCCGGCGAGGCTGTCGGCCAGATCGTAGAGCGCGGATTTCGATGCCAGGTCGGGCTGCGCGTCGAGCAGGCGCCCCACCAGCCGCGTCAGTTGCAAACGCCGTCGCAGGGGGGACACCGCCGGCGGCAGGCCGGGGATCGCCACCTCGTCGCCGAGTTCCGACACAAGGCGGATGCGCGGCAGAAAGCCCGCGCCGCTTGCCGACATCAGATCGACGATCCGCCGCCGCATCCTTTGCGTGTTGACGTAAAGCCGGACGCGGGCCATGGCCTCGGGCGGCTGTCCGGCCAGGCGCGCGCGCAGGCCCGCGACCAGTTCGGCCGGGAAATCCACGCCGGGCGGCAGGGAGTGAACGCTACCCATGCGCGCCCGCCAGCATCGCCTCGGCCGTGGCGATGCCGCCGGGGTGGCCGACATCGCACCAGCCGCCGCGATGGATCGCCCCGAAAGCGCGACCCTCGCCGATCAGCTTGCGCCAGACCTCCAGCAGCGAGAACCTGCCCGGAGGAAATGCGTCAAGCACCCCGGTGTCGAGGATCTGCGCGCCCAGATACAGGAAGCCCTCGCGCCCCCCGGGCCAGTCGATGCGGCCCTCGGCGTCCATGACGAAATCCGACCGCCCGGTTTCGGACCGAGCCTCCGCCGCCGGCAGCAGCAGCAGCAGCGCCCCCATCCCCGGCCGCCAGGCCCGCGCCAGTTCGCTCAGCGGGTTCGCCCCGGTCCAGACCGCATCGGTGTTCAGCGTCATCACCGGCCCGGATTGGTCCGCGCGCCCCAGCAGAGGCAGCGCCGCCTTCAACCCTCCGGCGGTGTCGAGGATGGGATCCTCCATCGCCACCACAACGCCGGTGCCGGCCAGATGCGCCGCGATCTGGTCGCCAAGGTAATGGGCATTCGCCACCCGATGCGCCACGCCCGCCTCATCGGCCAGCACAAGCGCATGGTCGATCAGCGGCCGGCCCGCGACCTCGATCAGGGGCTTCGGCCGGGTCGCGGTCAGCGCGCCCATCCGCGTGCCGAAACCGGCCGCGAACAGCATCAGCGGAAAGATCACTTCGGGGTCGGGCATGTCGTCTCGATCCGGGCCAGGACGGCCGGCGTCGGTTCGGGCAGGATCGCGGCGCAGACCCTCGCCAGACCCTCCATCCCCGGGCGGGCGAGGTTTCGTTGCAACTGCCCCCAGACACGGGGAATCAGGCGCAGATATTGCGGCTTGGCCCCATGGGTGCAAAGCCGGGCGAAAATGCCAAGGATGCGCAACGCCCTTTGCGCGCCGAGCACGGCATAGGCGCCGGCGAAGGCCGCTTCTTCCGCCCCGGTCATATCAGTGAAATGACGGATCATCGCCGCCTCGGTCGTGAGCGGAACATCGCGGCGGGCGTCCTGCAACAGGCTGACCAGATCGTAGCCCGGCTGCCCCATCTGCGCGAGTTGGAAGTCGAGCAGGCCGACGCTCGCAAGCCCCGCCCGGTCGGGCAGCCACAGCAGGTTTTCGGCGTGATAATCCCGCAGGATCAGCACGCGTGGCCCATCGGCATGTCGGGCAAGCAGGGCGCCCAGCTCATCGCGCAAGGCGGCGGCATCCGGCGCGACCCCGGTCGCGGCGGCGGCATAGAAGGCCGGGGCGAAACAGGCGGCATCCGCCCAGTCGGACGCGGAAAGGTCGGGCAGGCCGTCCGGCGCCGGATGGGCCTGCATATGCGCCAGAACTCCGGTCGCGGCGGCATAGAGCGGCTGCTCCAGCCCCGGATCGGCGGCGATCAGGCGCGCATAGACGCCATCGCCCAGATCCTCCAGCAACAGAAAGCCGTGGGAAAGGTCGTGGGCAAGGCAGCGCGGGGCCGACAGTCCCAGCGACAGCAGGTGATCGGCGATGGCGAGAAAGGCCGCCGGATCGTCGCCCTTGCCGGGCGGGGCGTCCATCAGCACCGCGCTTTCGCCGGGTCTGGTCAGCCGGTCATAGCTGCGGTCCGAGGCATCGCCCGCGAGGAACCGCCGTTCCGCCGCGCCCCAGCCGGCGGCGGCGACGAAGCCGCGCGAGAGCGTCGCGCGATCCCGCGCCTGGTCATGAGAGGCATCATCCCCGCCGCCGGACGCGGCGGCCGGATCCGCTTTCGCCGGTGTCGCTGCCGTCGCGGTCATGCCCCCTCCTGCTCCCGCGCCAGTTCGGCCAACAGCGCGCCATGGCGATCATCCGTTGCCGAAAGCGTTGCGCGACGCCCCTCTCCCTCGGCCGAAAGCCTCAGGCGCAGAGCATCGGACGGTGCGAGCGTGCCGAGGCGATCGGGCCATTCGACAAGGCAGATCGCGGTCTGGAACGCAGCCTCCAGCCCCAGTTCCACCGCCTCGTCCGGGTGGGTCAGGCGATAGAGGTCGGCGTGCCAGATTTCGACATCCCCGGCCTCGTAGCTTTGCACGAGGGTGAAGGTGGGCGAGGGCACGTCCTCTTCGCGCCCCAGCCGGGCACGGATCAGCGCGCGGGCCAGATGGCTTTTGCCCGCGCCGATGGGACCTTCGAGCAGCAAGCAGTCGCCTGCGGTCAGACGCGGCGCGAGCCAGCGGCCAAGCCGCGCGGTCGCCGCATCGTCGGAAAGGTGGAAGCTGATCTCTGCCCTGGCCATGGCGCGATTCTAACCTCCCCGGCCGTCCCCGCAAGGGCAGAAGGCGACCGGGCGGAGGGCGGCAGGCGACGGGGACGAAACCGGGGAAGTATGAAGACTGCCCCAGCTCACCCCTGAACCGACAGGCAAAGCGATGATCGCCGACGGGAAACGACGGCGGAGAGGCCGACCGGAAACCCCGGATTTCTCCGCTCCACCTGGATCCGTGAAGGTCGCACGGGGCAGGACGCGCTCTTTGCCCTGGTGCATCTTGCTCGCCATGCGCAAGGCCTTTGCGCGGCCAGGCGATCGCTGCCCGCCTGCAACTGCCACCCGCATGACGAAGATCCCCACGCAACCGGCAAAGAAGGTGGCGAGGTGGCGAGGTGGCGAGGTGGCGAG
>JAATGA010000505.1 GCA_015654855.1 Rhodobacterales bacterium | reverse complement strand
GATCGGTCCGACCAATGTGCCCACCCCCCCCGCCATAACCCAGACCAGAGCCTTGGCCGACATCTCCAGACTGAAGGCATTAGGGTCGATGAAGGACTGATAGGTGGCCCACATCGCCCCGGCCAGCCCGGCGATCCCCGAACCGATGGAGAAGACGATCACTTTGTGCAGGCGGATATAGTAGCCCAGCAGCGAGGCGCGGGTCTCGTTTTCGCGGATACCGATGGACACCCGGCCGAAATCCGATGCGATCAGCAGCCGCAGCCCGATATAGACGAGGATCAGGATCCCCATGAAGACCTGAAAAAGCTGCGCCGGGTCCAGCGCGGCCGAGGCGTCGCCCGGCACGTTCAGCGGGGGAATGGACGGGATGCCGTTGAAGCCCCCGAGCCGCGCATTGCCAATGATATATTCCGGTCCCGCGGTGTGATTGGCGAGCTTCCAGAAAATCAGCGTGACCACCATCGTCACCACGCCCAGATAGACATCCGACAACTTGCCGTAGAACATGAAATACCCAAGGGCCGCCCCCGCCACGCAGGGCAGGACGAATGACAGAAGCAGCGGGATCGTCGTCTCGCCGAAATTGATCGAGGCCACCGCGAAAGTATAGGCGCCCAGCCCGAAGAAGGCGGATTGCCCGAAGCTCAGGATGCCGCCGAAACCCCAGATATACCCCAGCGACAGCGCGAAAACCGACAGGACGACATATTGGGTGATCTGCATGATGGTGAACATGTCGACGACCAGCGGGCTTATGAACATCACCGCCAGACCGATGGCCACCATGGCTATAAAGCCCGGATCCCGTATCGCGGAATTTTCCATATATCTACGTCCTCAGAGCGAGTTTTTGAAGATGCGGCCGGTGATGCCCTGCGGGAGCAACCTCAGCAGGACGAGCGCGGTTACCAGCAGCGCGGCGTCGCCATAGACCGGCCCGGACAGGAAGGTCGTGCCCTGACTGATCATGCCCAGCAGCGTCGCGGAGGACAGCGTTCCCGTGATGACCGAGGCGCCACCGGTGATGACGGTGATGAAGCTCTGGCCGACAAAGTTGACCCCCATCGAGGGGACCACTCCGGTGACGGGGGCCAGAAGCCCGCCCGCGAGGCCGGTGACCGCCGAGCCGATGCCGAAGGTCGCCATATAGACCCAGCTGGTCTTGATCCCCAAGGCCTCGGCCATGGCGGGGTTTTGCATCGTGGCGCGGGCGATCAGCCCGGCCTTGGTGAACTTCAGCACCGACCAGATCGCCAGCAACAGGGCCGCCGCCGCGCCGATCAGGAGAAAGTTGTAGATGGCGACCTGATAGCTTCCGATCGCCATGCCGCCGAAGGGGGTGGCGACACCCTGAACCGTATTGCCGAAGATCAGGGTGACACCGCCGACCATCAGAAGGCTAAGCCCCCATGTGGCCAGCAGACTGTCGAGGATCCGGCCATAAAGTCGCCGGATCACCAGCCGTTCGATCAGCACACCGAACAGCCCGACGCAGATCGGGGCAAGGACGAGAATGGCAAACCATTCGTTGACGCCCGCATTGACCGACATGACGACGGTATAACCGCCGAGCATGAGGAACTCGCCATGCGCGAAGTTGATCACCTTCATCATGCCGAAGATGATCGCAAGACCGGCTGCCAGAAGCACAAGCCAGGCAACCGCCCGGGCCATCTCCAGCGCGACAACAAGAAAATAGTCCATTCTCGCCTTCCTGTTCCCGGCTCAGAGCCTGATTTCGAAGTGCTTGTTCATGGTCGGATCGGCAATGAGATCGCAGACCAACTGCGTGTCTTCAGGCGGGGAGTTCGGGAAGGCCTCCCTGATCTCGAACACCTGATCCTTCAGATCGGCGATGTAGATATCGCGGATCGCGTGATGGGTTTTCGGATCAATCGACACCTTGCCCGCCGGCAGATCGTAGGTCTTGCCGGATTCCAGCACCTCGAACAGGGCGTCACGATCCAGCGACCCGGCTTCGCGCACGGCATCGGCCCAGATCATCATGCCTTCATAGGTCACTTCCGAGATCTCGGACATCACCCACTGCTTGTCGGGGTATGCTGCCGACACCTTTTCGAGGAAGGCCTTGTTGACCGGGTTGTCGATCTGCTAGAAGTAGCCGAAGGAGGCGATGATATCGTTGCCTTCCTCGGCGGTCAGGATCACCTGATCGGTGCCGCCGGCGCCCAGAACGGTCGAAACGATCGGGAGCTGCGATTTCATGCCCGCGGCCGCCCACTGCTGGTAGAAGCCGAGATGCGACGTGCCGACCATCGCCGACAGAACGAAGTCGGGCTTGGCGGCCTGAATCTTGTTGATGGTGGAGCCGAACTGCGCGACGTCGAGCGGGAAGAACTCGGTCGCGATCACCTCGCCGCCGTTTTCCTCGACATAGCGCTTCACCCATGCGGCGGTGATATGGCCATAGTTATAGTCGGCGGCTATCGTATAGACCTTCTTGCCGAAAAGGTTCATCCCGTAGGGAATGACCCGCTTCACGGTCTGGGCGGGCGTGGTGCCCAGCGTGATCTCGTTGCGGTCGCAGACGCCACCTTCGTATTGGGTGTTGTAGAAGTAAAGCGTCTTGAAGCGGTTAAAGATCGGGCGGATCGTCTCACGGCTTGCCGAGGTAATGCCGCCCATGACGACCGCCACCTGATCGCGAACCGCCATCTGCGTGGCATATTGCGAATAGAGGGACATGTTGGATTGCGGATCGTAGATCACCGGTTCGAGCATCTTGCCCAGCAGGCCGCCTGCTTCGTTGATCTCGTTGATGGCCAGTTGGAAGACCTGGTTCATCGGAACGCCGACGGCGTCGAGCGCGCCGGAAAGGTCATGCAGACCTCCAACCTTGATCGTGTCGGACTGCGCCCGGGCGATGAGGGGGGAGGACAGTGTCAGGGCCGAGGCCATGCTTGCGGTCTGTAGGAAAGTGCGGCGGTTTAACGTCGTCATATCGCTTTCTCCAAAGAGTGATTCCCTGAGGAAGCTTTGTCATTTGCTTGAATATTTAAATATTCACTTATCTCCAATCTCGCCGCAAATCATAGTTTGATTGTTTTTTGTGCTATATTTTGCGGCATGAGGGAAGATTTCGGCATATGTGCATAATATTTGATCATTTATAATATCAGCGGCAAGCTGCGACATGGTGAAATCGGCCTCCGATGGCCGCGATCCGACTTGGCGCACCCTTGCCATTGCCCCACAGGAAACGACCCGCACCGCGACCGGAGGCCCGGTTCGCGGCTTTCGGCGGACGTACCCTGCACTCCGCAGAGGGTCGGGGGCCGGACCGGAAAATCGCTTGCCTGATCCGGGCGCCCGTGCGAGACACTTTCCAAATCAACTATCCATTTGGAAACCAAGTCGAGACTTGTCCCAAGGTCGCGCCCCCTAAGGTCTGTCCCCCGGGAGCGGTGTCGCGACGACCCTCTCAGGCGCGAAGACGCCGGAAAAGCGCCAGCCACCGACCACGTCCCGGCAAGTTCAAGGACCAGACATGACCCAGACCGCCCCATACACAGTGGCTGCCATCCAGTTCGAACCGACCATGTTCGAGAAGGAACGCAATATCATCCACCTGCTCGACATGTGCGAAACGGCGGCGGCGGCGGGCGCCAGCCTGATCGTCACGCCCGAGATGGGAACCACCGGGTATTGCTGGTACGACCGCGCCGAAGTGGCGGATCAGGTGGAGCCGATACCGGGGCCGACCACGGGACGCTTTGCGGCGATCGCCGCGGCGCATGACTGCTACATCGTTCTGGGTATGCCCGAAGTCGATCCGGTGACGGGCCTTTACTACAACTCCGGTGTGCTGATCGGCCCCGATGGTGTGGTCGGCAAGCATCGCAAGTCGCACCCCTATATCTCCGAGCCGAAATGGGCGGCCTCGGGCGATGTCGCGCATCAGGTATTCGACACCAGGATCGGGCGCATCGCGATCGTCGTCTGCATGGACCTGCATTTCTTCGAGACCGTCCGGCTGGAGACGATCGCCGGGGCGGATGTGATCTGCCACATCTCCAACTGGCTGGCCGAGCGGACGCCCGCGCCCTACTGGATCACCCGCGCCTTCGAGAACGGCTGCTATGTGGTGGAAAGCAACCGTTGGGGGCTGGAACGGACGGTGCAATTCTCCGGCGGAAGCTGCGTCATCGACCCGGATGGCAAAATCGCAGCGGTCATCGATACCGGCGACGACATCGCCTATGCGACGATCGACCCGGCCCGCGCACGCCGGCGTCTGGTTCTGGGGGAGCCGGTGTTCGAAAACCGGCGGCCGGAGCTTTATACCGCGCTGATGACCAACAGCTTCACCTGGAACCCGCAGGATTTCTTCCGCCTCTACGGCTATCAGCCGATTCCCGCCGGCCGGGCCTCGCGCCTCGCCGTGGCGCAATTCGCGCCGCGCGCCGATCCCGAGGAGAACCTGGCGCGGATCGAGGCCTTCGCCACAGAGGCAAAGGCCTCGGGCGTCGACATGCTGGTGCTGCCGGAACTGTCGCTGACCGGCGGCGAAGACCCCGCATCGCGCGCCGAGCCGATTGACGGACCGCTGGTCGCGCGCCTCACCAGGATCGCGATGCGCCAGCGCCTGTATCTCGTCGCGGGCTTCGCGGAGCGGGCCGAGGACGGACTCTACAACACCGTGGTTCTGGCCGGCCCCGAGGGCCGGGTCGGCAGTTATCGCAAGACCCATCCAAGCATCGCGGACCGGGCATGGGCCAAGGCGGGAAGCGACTGGAAAATTTTCGATCTTCCCATCGGTCGCGTCGGTCTGGCGACCGGGCATGATGCGCTTTATCCCGAGGCGATCCGTGTACTGGCCTTGCAGGGCTGCGATATCGTGGCCTGCCCCGCCGCCTTGCCGACCGGGTTCACCGGCGGGCATCGGGGGACCGGCATTCCGCATAATTATCCGATCCCGAAGGGCGCCGATCCGTATCACTGGCATGCCTTCCGCATCCGGGGCGGTGAAAACAACCTGCACCTGGCCTTTGCCAATGCCTGCGATCCGGCGAAGGGCAATCCCGGCGAAAGCGCGGTCTTCGGCCCAGACAATTTCGCCTTTCCCCGACAGGAAAGTCCGATCCTCGACGATGAGGGTATGGCGACACTGGCCATCGACCTGACGAACCTCGACACTCCCTACCCCACGAGCGTGGTGCGACGGAAAGATCTGATCGTGATGCGCCTTCCCCACCACTATACCCCGTTGATCGCGACGGCAGGCCAATAGTGCGGTATGGCCGCGAGGCGGGCGGGTTCCAGTAAAACCTTGCCCTGCCTCCAGTCGCCCCTGCGCCACCTTGACCCGCCGGGTCGCGCGGCTCAGCGAGAGTGACGGGATCGGCGTGACCGGGGCGCCGGATTTCCCGGCAAGCCCGTGCGTCGCGAGGCTTCGCCCTTCCCGAGGTCACGGGCGGATGGGCACGGCAGGACAAAGGAACTTCAGATGAGCGATCCGATTGCCAGCCAGACCTTTGCCGAACGCCTGACTCAAGGCGGGATTCGCGACGTGCATCTGGGGGTCTTCGATCTCGACGCGATCTTTCGTCACAAGATGGTCGACGCGAAGAAGGCGGCGAAGCTGGCGGCCAGGGGCTACAGCTTCTGCGATGTGA
The DNA here is from genome assembly GCA_015654855.1 of Rhodobacterales bacterium. Lineage (GTDB taxonomy): Bacteria > Pseudomonadota > Alphaproteobacteria > Rhodobacterales > Rhodobacteraceae > JAATGA01. The sequence continues at coordinate 5,153 of JAATGA010000505.1, read as the reverse complement.
TCCATGCCTGGGACACCGGCGAGGTGACATGGGACGCGCGCGACATGTATATCGACCGCCCCTGCGTCATCCATACCGACACGCTTCGCGAATGGCCCTTCGGCGCCGGCGCCGGCGTCTGTATCGCGGATTTCGACGGCGCCTACGGGCAGTTTTCGCCACGCAACCAGTTGCAGGCCCAGATCGACAAAGCCGGCACCCTCGGGTTCGATATCCTTGCGGCCTTCGAGTTCGAGTTCTTCCTGCTGAATGAAACGCCTGACAGCCTGCGTGCCAAGGATTTCAGCGATCTCGACCATTTCGCCAAGGCGAACCGCACCTACTCGCTGCAATCCGCGGCCGAGCATGACACGCTTCTTGCCGGTCTGCGCGACTGCATGAGCACGCTGGGCGTGGGGCTCGACAGTCTGCATACCGAACTCGGCCCGGGCTGTTTCGAGGCGCCGCTGGTAGCGGTGCGTGGTATGCGCGCCGCCGATGACGCAGCCCTGTTCAAGAATTTCGCCAAGGCCTATTTCCGGCGCAACGGCCTGACGGCGGCCTTCATGTCGAAGCTGCGCCCCGACCTCTCGGGCCAGTCGGGGCATTTCCATATCTCGCTGACCGCGCGCGACGGCAGCCCGGCCTTCGCCGACCCGAACGATCCCGAAGGGCTGTCCGCCACCGCGCGGCATTTCCTTGGCGGTCTTATAACCCTGATGCCCGAGTTCCTGGCGCTGACCGCGCATACGGTGAACGCCTATAAGCGCATGGTGCCGGGCGCGTGGGCGCCCACCTCGGCCAACTGGGGCGTTCAAAACCGGACCGCCGCCGTCAGGGTGATCAACGACAGCCCCGAGGCGACGCGGATCGAGTTCCGCGTGCCGTCCGCCGACACCAATCCCCATAGCACGATGGCGATGTGCCTGGCTGCCGGTCTGTGGGGCATCGAAACCGAAGCCGCGCCGCCGGCAGCGCTGACCGGCAGCGCCTATGCCGTCGATCCGGCGCCGGAAACGCTGTTCCCGCGCAGCCTGGACGAAGCCGCAGACCGGCTGGAGGTGAGCGTGATCGGCAGGCAGTTGTTCGGCGATAGCTTCATCGACCATTTCGTCCGGTCGCGCCGGGTCGAAGCTCTGGAATACCGCAAACACGTATCCGCGTGGGAATTGCGACGCTACCTGGAAGTCTTGTAAGGCCCGCCTGCTGGCCGGCTTTTACCCGCTATCCCTTCCCCGCAGGAGATATCCTCATGCTTGACCCGACCCACCTTCCCAGCCGCAACTGGTCCTGGCCGACCGCCATCCGTTTCGGTGTTGGCCGTGTCGCGGACCTGCCGGGAATGGTCCGCGAACTCGGTGGACGAAACCCCCTCTTCGTCACCGATGCAGCCCTGGCGAAGCTGCCCGTCGTGACACGCACGCTGGAGATTCTGCGCGCCGGCGGGATCGGGTTCGGCCTGTTCACCAAAGTGCAGCCCAACCCGACAGCGCTGTCGGTCGAGGCGGGCGTCGCCGCCTTCCGCGCGGGCGGGCACGACATGGTCATCGCCTTCGGCGGCGGATCCGCACTAGATGCGGCGAAGGCGGTCGCCCTGATGCTGCATCAAGATCGCCCGATCTGGGATTTCGAGGATATCGGCGACAACTGGACCCGCGTGACTGTCGCGGGCCATGTCCCGGTGATCGCAGTACCCACCACAGCCGGAACCGGCTCAGAACTGGGGCGATCCTCGGTGATTACGGATTCGGTCAACCATCGCAAGAAGATCATCTTCCACCCGATCATGATGCCCGAAATCGCGTTGCTCGACCCGGAACTGACCCGCGACCTCCCGCCTGCGCTGACCGCCTCCACCGGTATGGATGCGCTTTGTCATGCCCTGGAATGCTATATCACCCCCAATCTGCATCCGATGGCCGACGGGCTGGCGCTTCAGGCCCTGCGGATGATCAGGACTGCGCTGCCGCGCGCTTTCGCGGACGGACAGGACATCGCGGCACGGGCGGATATGCTCGTTGCCTCCGGCATGGCCTGCGTCGCGCTGCAAAAAGGCCTCGGTGGGGTTCATGCCCTGTCGCATTCGCTTGGCGCGATCTACGATTTGCCGCACGGCATGTTGAACGCCATCCTGCTGCCCACCGTCACCGCCTTCAACCTCCCCGCCGCGGCACCGCGTCTTGCCGAAATCGCGCAGGTGCTCGGCCTCCCCGGGGCGGATGCCGGGTCGGTCATCGACTGGCTTGCCGATCTTCGCCGCGGTCTCGGCCTGCCGAGCGGACTGGCGGCACTGGGTGTCGATATGGCGCGCGCCGACGAGATCGTGGAAATGACTCTCGCCGATCCCTGCGCGCCGGCTAATCCCATGCCCTTGACCGCCAAGAACGTGCGCGCGCTTTTGCAAGGCTCTCTCTAGCTGTTCCGTCCGGTGATTTGTTGGATTGGATCGAAGACGCTTCGATCGGGCCCTGAAGTCCATTGTTTGCAGACGAGTTGGTATGGTGTGAATAGAGCTGACTTCTGAAAGAGGACAATCCGGGGTGCAGGTCACCCTGCCCCCCATAGCTTCGGATCCCGGTCACCCAGGCTCAGGGCGACTCAGGCCCAGAGCCGCTCGGGCATCGGCAGATCGGCGTAAAGCGCGGCGGGCACCTGGAATTCACCGCCCAAGCCTGCCGAAACCGTGTCGATCTGGCGCACATGCTGCGCAGAATGCCAGACCGCGCGTTCAAGCACCCGGTAGGAGGGCTGCTCGCCATAATAGGTCATCACTGTCTCGGGAATCGCCGCGGCGCCGCGGCGAGTGCGCCAGTCCTCGAACCCCGCCATCACCCGTTCAATGAAGGCCAGCAGGTCGTCGCGCGTCCGGATATCGGCCCGCGGCTTGTTCTGCAGATCCTCGTATTCGACCAGATCCTCCTCTATCACCCGGATGAAGACCTCGGGGATCTGATAGACATGCGACGACAGGACCAGCACCGTGCGCGGCTTGTCCCGAGTGGCGCGGCGCGCCAGATCCTCGACCGAAAAGCTGGTGACGATGGCGCGGGCGCGCTGCAGGATCGTGTCCCAACGCTCGATCAACTCGGCGGGCGTCAGCAGCCGGCGATCACCGCGCGGCAGGCCGAGGAACTCGGCCACCACGTCCAGCGACTGCACATAGCAGAACTTCTTGCCCTTGCGCACCACCGGCAGGCCGCGCAGACCGACCGCGGCCAGTTCCTCGCGGCCCGCAGGCTGGGTCACGCAATTGACCGATTCATAGGGAACGCCGCGCTTTTCGAGGAATTCCTTGGTGTTCAGGCACATCGAGCAGCCCGGGCTCCAATAGACCGAGATATCCGGGCGGCCGGGATAATTCGCCTTCTCCAGGACGGCATTTGCACTGGACTGCATGATCTTCTCCTCCCATTCGGTTTCCGCGATGCCCGCAAAGGCCGCAGCCGCCCCTGCGCCGCGACGGGAGAGCGCAAGACCGGAGTGCCGGCATGACCTGCTGCGGGCTTGGTGAATTTCTTTCATATTGCCGTACAATGTGTCAATATATATGTCATAGCATGGACATCCCGCCCAAGTGGCGGCCGCGACGGGCGCAGCCTGAACCGCCGAACGATCATGCCCAATCCAATCAAGACATTGTCCCCCGTGCCGCCGCTCTGACAGGCCTTCGTCAACCATGTTGACAGATTGTACGCCGATCTGCAAATCTTACATTGCTGACGATCCAGGGGAGGGGACCGTTCCGGCGCCCCTTCTCGGTCGGGATGTAAAGAGGGACCACGGCAGTCAGCGGCTTGCCATGCCTTCGGGCAAATCAAAAAGGGAGGAAGGACAATGCAGATGTGGAAACCGCATCTCGCGGCTTGTCGACTCGCAAGAGTCGCTGTCGCCGTTGCGGGCATTATCGGCTTCGGGCTTGCCGCAGAGGCCCAGGAGTTTCCCGAGCCGGGGCGGCCGATCACGCTGATCAACCACTTCGCGCCGGGCGGGGTCAACCTGCAATCGGTGCAGGATTTCGCGCCGTTCCTCGAGAAGTATCTCGGGGGGCGGATCAATATCGAGACGATCGAAGGGGCGGCCGGGCTGATCGGCTACAACAACGTTTTCGCGCGGCCGGCGGACGGCTACACGATCATCGGAGCCTCTTCGACCAACGGACCCTATATCTATCCCCATCTGGCCGAGACGGCTCCGCCGTGGAAATATGAGGATTGGGTCACGCTCGGCATCTATTCGGACATTCCGAATTCCGGGATGATCGTGCTGAAGGATTCCCCCTACCAGACCTTCTCCGATTTCATCAAGGCGGCGAAGGAGCATCCGGGCGAGATCACCATGGGCACGATCGGGCCGGGCCGGATCGAGGATGTGCAGATCGTCGAGTTGCAGCAGTTCTTCGGCATCGAGGTGAACCGGGTGTTCTACGATTCGGGTGGTACGCTGTTCACCGACCTGCTGACCGGCGACCTCGACGTGATCGTCTCGACCACGACGCAATATGTCGACAACCCGGATGTCGAGATCATGACGCTGCTCGCCTATGAAATGGCGGACAACTTCCCCTATCCCGACCTACATACGCTCGCCGACTATCAGGAAGAGCTGGGCTATGACGTCAAGGATCTCAAGACGCTCGGGACCAACCAGTTCAATACCTTCTTCGTGCGGGCGGGCCTGCCGGACGAGACCTACGCCAAACTGGTCGAGGCAATGAAGCAGATCGTCGCCGATCCCGAATGGCGCGAGAAGGTGAAAGGCTACCGCTTTCCGGCCTATTATCCACCGGAAGAGGCTAGGGTGATCTTCGACCGGATCAACGAGGGCGTCGCGGAGTTGGCGGTCGGGATCACGAAATGAGCTGAACGAGCGTTGGGAACCCGATCGGCGGACCGGGGGCAGGCAACTGCCCCCGGTTTTGCTCTGCGTTTCCGAGGGTAAGATTCGATCGTTGCGCCCTGCCGCAGCCCTCGGCAAGGGTTTTGCTCCCCCCACCGTACCCATGTCGTCGGTTTCTCGAACCGATGCCGTATCCGCAGAATATTTGGAAAGAGAAGAGTATCCGGCGTCTGCGTCCCATTGAGATATGCGGTTTCCGAGTTTGACCTGAGCGGCGATTTTTCTTCTGAGGTTTCAGAAGGGTGTCGGAATGGGGGATGTCGGGGATGGATTTGTTG
>JAATGA010000187.1 GCA_015654855.1 Rhodobacterales bacterium | reverse complement strand
TCGGCGGTGTCGAGCATCGCGCCCCAGTCGAGCGGGGTGTCGGCGGCCGCCTCGCCCCCCTCCGCCGCGCGGGGTGACGGCTGCGGGTTCAGTCCCTTGCGCAGGCGGGCGGCGGCGAGGATCAGGATCGGGTCCGAAGCCTCGACCCCCGCCTGATAAAGCCGCGCGGAAAGCTCGGCTCGCCGCACCGGCGAGGGCACCTCGGCGAGGGCGGGCATTGCGAGGGCCAGCGCAGCGAGAAGGCCTGCGAAAAGGCGCGGCAGGGCGGGTCCTGGCATCTGTGGGTTCCTGGTCTCGGGCAACGTTCGGGGGATTGGTCCGAGGGGCAGAATGAAGCCGCGCCCCGCGCCTGTAAACGCGGCAAATGCGGGTGACGGGCTTTGTCATGTGAAGCCTTTGTCCCCGGCTGATAGCGTCGCTGCGCAAGACGACACCGCAGAGGGGCCTTCGAGCCATGATGATTGCCGGACTTCCCCGCCTTTGTGCCCTGATCGGGGCCATATGCGCGGCGCTGACCCCTGGCCTGCCTGCGGCCGCGCGGGCCGAAGCGCCGCCCGACCGGGCGATGGGTGCCGTGCTGACGGTGCGTTCGGCGGATGCCGCAGACCGCTTTCTCGGCTCGGCCTTTCTGTGGGCGGGGGGCGAGGGGTTGGCGCTGACCAACGCCCATGTCGTGGGCGCGGCGGAGAGGGTGCGGCTGACCGACGCCACGGGGGCGGAGGAGATCGGCCAGGTTCTCGTCCGCGATTCCGTTCGCGATGTGGCGGTGATCGCGGTGCGGCCAGGCCGGGCAGGGCTGGAGGCGGGGCCGGCGCCGGCACCCGGGACCGAGGTCTGGGCGCTTGGCGCGCCGCTGGGGATCGAGTTCACGCTGACCCGGGGCGTGGTCTCGGCGCTTGACCGGCAGGTGGAGCCGCAGGTGCCGCTGCGCCTGCTGCAACATGATGCGGCGGTCAATCCCGGATCCTCGGGCGGGCCGCTGGTCGATGGCGCCGGGCGGCTGGTCGGCATGAACAGCCGGATCGCCGATGGCAGCCGGATGTATGTCGGCATCGCCTATGCGATCCCGGCGGCGGATCTGGAACGGATCGCGCGCGGGCTTCTGGCCGGGCGGTTGCCGGCCGTTGCGCAACTGGGGATGCAGGCGCGCCCGATCGACCGTCAACTGGCGGCGGCGCTGAACGTGCCGCCGGGGGGGGTGCTGGTCGATGCGGTGGCGGCGGAAGGGCTTGCGGCGCGCGCCGGGATCCGGCCCGGCGACGCGATCCTGGCGGTGGATGGCACGACGCCCGGCCGACCGGGGGATCTGGCCTTTCTGATCGAGGCGGCGCAGGATGCGGTTTTGCCCGGCGAGGGCGGGCCGGTTGCCGGAGCCTTGGCGGCGGGTTCTGCCCGGCTGACGCTTTGGCGCGACGGCCGGACGATCGAACTGACCCTGAACCTGACGCCGGTTGCCGTGCCGCCCACGCCGAAGGCCCCCGTCCAGGGGGAGCGCCACAGCCTCGCCTCGCTGGGGATCGGCCTTGACGACGGCGGGCGGGTCGCGGACTTGCCCGACGCCTCCGCCGCCTGGCGGGCCGGGGTGGCAGCGGGCGACCGTATCCTCGCCCTGAACGGCCGGGCGCTGGAGCCGGCGGAGATGCGCGCGGCGGTGCTGTCGGGGCCGGTCCTGCTGTTGCTCGCCGCGCGGGACGGCCGGACGCGGCATGTGCTGATCGACCCGGGCGACACGGATGGCGGGCCGCGCCCCGTCGGAGGCGCGAATGTGCTTGACCCCGACGTGGTGGTTTTCTGAAATTCGCGGATCAGGAGATTTTCATGGACCGTATTCTGATCATTGAAGACGACCGCGAGACGGCCGATGCCATTGCGGCGCTGGTTTGCGAACTGGGCTGCGCGCCGGTGGTGATGCGCAACCTCGAAGACGGGGTGAAGGCCGCGACGCTTGCCGATTTCCGGGTGATCGTGCTGGACCGCAACCTGCCGGGCGGCGACGGGGTCGAGGCCATGGCCCGCATCCGGGCCGAGGGGTCGCAGGCGCTGATTCTGGTGCTTTCCGCGCTTGGCCGGGCGGCGAACCGGGTCGAAGGGTTGGAAAAGGGGGCGGACGACTACCTGCCCAAACCCTTTGAGCCGGACGAGTTGCGCGCGCGGCTGCGGGCGCTGCTGCGGCGGGGCACGGTGCAGGTGCTGGACAACGACCTGCTGGCCTTCGGCGAGCTTGAGATCCGGCTGAAGGCGCGCACCGTGCATGTCCGCCGCGTCCATGTCGCCGTCAGCCCGAAGGAATTCGAGCTGATCACCTATTTCGCCCGCAACGCGGGCCAGGTGGTCACACGGATGCAACTGCTCGAAAATGTCTGGAAACTGCATTTCGACCCCGGCACCAATGTGGTCGATGTCCATGTCGGCCGCCTGCGCCGCAAGCTGGAAGAGGCGGGGTCCCAGGCGATCCACACCGCGCGGGGCGAGGGTTTCTGTTCGCGCCCTTGCGTCCGGCGCAGGAATCCGCCGGGTGAGGGTTCCGGCCGCGTTTCGCGCGCGGGCCGCGCTGCGGCCGGTGGCTTTCGTCGCTGTGGCCTTCGCGGCGCTGTCCTTCGTTGCGATGTGGGCCCAATACAGCCTGGTCGAGGCGCGGCTGACCGAAAACGCGCGCCGCCTGCTGGCCGCCGACCTCGACGGTTTCGCGGCGCTTTACGATCAGCGGCGGATCATCGCGCTGCGTCAGGCGATCGAATATCGCGCCGCCGCCGGTGAGGGGGACGAGATTCTCTTGCTGTTGCAGCGCGACGGCACGGTGCTGGCGGGCACGCGCGGGGCCTGGCCGGAGGGTCTGGGCGCGGCGGGCCATGGATTCGGCCTCGACGGGGCGCAGATGTTCCGCGACGGCGGGCACCGCTGGCTCGCGGTCGCGCGGGAACTGCCGGGGGGATTCCCGCTGCTGGCAGCAAGGTCGCTGGCGCCGATGGACGCCACGCTCGCCGCGCTGCGGGCGACGATGGCGGCGCTGGCGGGGGCCATGGGGATCGCGGGTCTGGGTGTCGGCTGGCTGGCCGCGCGGGGGGCGATGCGGCGGATCGGCCGGATCAACGCTTTGGCCGACCGTGTGGCGGCGGGCGATCTTTCGGCGCGGCTCGACGGTGCGCGCGCCCCGGACGAATTCGGCCTGCTGGAAACCCATGTCCATGCCATGCTCGACCGGATCGAGAACCTGAACCGCGCCACTCACCGCCTGTCCGACACCATCGCGCATGAACTGCGCACGCCGCTGAACCGGATGATGCAGAAGCTGGGCCGGATCGAGGGGCAGGCCCATGTGACCGACGCCTTGCGGGCCGAGATGCGCAACGCCATCCGCGTCTTCGACAGCCTTCTCGACATCAGCCGGGCCGAGGCCGATCAGGGATCGGGCGGCGGGCTGGTGCCGGTCGATCTGTCCGCCACCGCCGCCGAGGTCTGGGAACTCTACGAGCCGATGGCCGAAGAGGCGGGGCTGTCGGTTCGCTCCGCCGTGGTGCCCGGTCTGCGCGTGCTGGGCGACCGAAACCTGATCGCGCAGATGGTGGCGAACCTGCTGGATAACGCCATCAAATACTGCGCGCCCGGCGATGCGCTGACGCTCGACCTGCGCGAGACGCCGGACGGGCATCTTCTGCGGGTGGCCGATACCGGGCCGGGCCTGCCGCCCTCGATGCGCGAGGCGGTGTTCGACCGGTTCAGCCGGGCGGATCGCGACCGGGACCGCGGGATCGCGGGGCATGGCCTGGGGCTGGCGCTGGTTCGGGCCATTGCGTTGCGCCATGGGGCGCGCCTGGCGCTGCCGGTCGTGGAAAAGGGCTTCGAGGTTGAAATTGCCTGGCCTAAGCTCGGGGCCGATCCGTGAGGACCGAGGTTTCCCCGATGCGGCGTTTTCTGCTTTGCCTGACGGCACTCGGCATTGCGCTTGGCGGCTGCGCGGCCTGGAATCAGCCGCTGAACCGCCCGCTCGGCGGTGCCAACCTGCCGCTGGTCGAAGAGGCTGCGCCCGAGGGCGATGGCGCGCTGTATGTCGGCCTGGCCTTTTCCGGCGGCGGGATGCGCGCCTCGGCCTTCGCCTATGGAATGCTTGAGGAATTGCGCGTCAGGGGGGTCGGGACCGGCACGCCCGACGGGCTGCTCGATCATGTGCGGCTGGTCTCGGGCGTCTCGGGCGGGTCGGTGACGGCGGCGCAGTTCGGGCTTTACGGACCGAAGGGCCTCGATGGCTATCGCGAACGGTATCTGGTCACGGATGCCGAGAAATATATGGCCAATTCGGCCTTCAACCCGGTGACCATCGCGCGCGGGCTGGCCGGCGGGGCGAACGGGCGGGCGACCTTCGGGCGTTATCTCGACGAGGTGCTGTTTCACGGCGCGACCTTCGGCGATCTGCGTCGCAAAAGCCGGATCAAAACCTGGATCAACGCGACCGACATGGCGAACAACACGCCGTTTCTGTTCTCGCCGGAAACCTTCGATGCCCTGTGTTCCGACCTGTCGGCGCTGCCGATTTCCGAGGCGGTGGCGGCCTCGGCGGCCTTTCCGCTGGTCTTCGCCCCGGTGGTTCTGGCCGCGCATCAGCGCAAGTGCGCCTATAAGGAACCCGACTGGCTGACCGCCGCGCGGTTCAACCCCGAGGCGACGGCGGCGATGAAGGCCTATGCCCGGGCGCTGGAAAGCTATGCCCGGCCGGACGAGGTGCGGTTCGTCAAACTGCTGGACGGCGGGATCACCGACAATTTCGGCACGACCGGGCTGGCGGTGGAACGCGCGCGCGCTCAGGCCCCCTGGGCGCCGATGACCCCGGCCGAGGCGGTGCGGATGAAACGGATGCTGTTCCTCGTCGCCAATGCCGGCGTGGAAAAACAATATGGCTGGACGCAAAAGGTGCAGGGGCCGGGTGGCGCGGGGCTGGCGATGTCCATCGCCTCGGCCGCGATGTCCTCGGCCAGCCGGTCGGGATATGACGCGATGCGGGGCGAGTTGCGGCGCTGGCGGGAGGATCTGGTCGAATGGCGTTGCGCCTTGCCGGTGGCCGAAGTCCGGCACCTGCGCGGTACGCTGGACGGCTGGGATTGCCAGGACGTGAAGCTGTTCGTCGGCGAGGCGAGCTTCGAGGGGCTGCCACCCGGAATGCAGACCGAACTGAACAAGGTGCCGACCCGGCTGCGCCTGACGCCGGACCAGGTGGATCTGGTGATCGGCGCCGGGCGGCTCGCCACCCGCGCCTCGCCGGAGCTGAACGGGTTTCTCGCCTCGCTCGACGGCAATGCGGTGGACGACCGCATCCGGCACGGTCAGGGTGCGGGGGCGCGGCGGATCGCGCCGGTCGGGAACTGAGGCGAGGCGGAAGCTGAGGCGGCGCGCTTCAGTTGAACCGGTTGTCGCGGGGGAAGCCGCGCGGGGCCATGCGTCCGGCGGTGGCGCGGGCGCCCAGCCATTCGTCGAGCACCGCCTCGGTCCGGGTCCGGCCGGCCGGGTCCTTCCAGCTCAGGCCGGCGGCCAAGGTAAAAGTCGTGGCGTCGATCAGCCCGCCGTCCTTGTATTTCTGCAACCGGACGCCCTTGCCGCGAGCCATTTCCGGCAGATCGGCCAGCGGGAAGACCAGCAGCTTGCGGTTGTCGCCCACCACCGCGACGTGATCGCCCGCGGCGGGGCGGCACAGCGCGGCCCTGGCCCCGTCGCGGACTGTCAGCACCTGTTTGCCCGCCTTCGTCTGCGCCAGCAGTTCTTCCGAGGGGACGAGGAACCCGTCCCCGGCGGTCGAGGCGATCAACATCTTCACCCCCGCGCGCCAGATCATCAGATCGACGATCCCGACCTCGTTCGGCAGATCGACCATCAGCCGCACGGGATCGCCCATGCCGCGCCCGCCCGGCAGGTTCGCGCCAAGCAAGGTGAAGAATCGCCCGTTCTCCGCCAGCAGCAGGATGCGGTCGGTCGTCTCGGCATGGAAGGCAAAGCGCGGCCCGTCGCCGTCTTTGAATTTCTGCTCGGCGCCCAGATCGACATGGCCCTTCAAAGCCCGGATCCAGCCCATTTTCGAACATATGACCGTGATCGGCTCGCGCTCGATCATCGCCTCGAAGGGCACTTCCTCGACCGTGCCTGCCTCGGCGAAGACCGAGCGGCGCGCGCCGAGTACCGTGTCCTTGCCGAATTTGGCGCGGATCTCGTTCAGTTCCTTGCCGATGCGTTTCCATTGCAGGTGGGGCTGTTGCAGCAGATCGTCGAGATCGGCGCGTTCCTTCATCAGCGCGTCGCGTTCGCTGACAAGCTCCATCTCTTCCAGGCGCCGCAGGGACCGCAGGCGCATGTTCAGGATAGCCTCGGCCTGGGCCTCGGTCAGCTCGCCCTCGCCCGGGGTGGGGGGGACGTAATCCTTTTCGTTGGTGGCGCGGGCATGGGGGCGGCCCCAGTCCTCGGCCATCAGGGCGCGTTTCGGCTCGGCGTCGTAACGGATGATGTCAATCACCCGGTCGAGGTTCAGGAAGGCGATCAGAAAGCCTTCGAGGATTTCCAGCCGCGCGTCGATCTTTTCCAGCCGGTGCGTGGAGCGCCGGATCAGCACATCCCGCCGGTGGTCGAGGAAGGCGCGCAGCACCTCTTTCAGCGAGCAGACCTTGGGCACCCGCCCGTCGATCAGCACGTTCATGTTCAGCGAGAAGCGGATTTCCAGGTCGCTGTTTTTGAACAGCGTGCCCATCAGCATCTCGGGGTCGACATTGCGGGCGCGGGGTTCCAGGACGACCCGCACATCCTCGGCCGATTCGTCGCGCACGTCGGCCAGCAGCGGGATCTTCTTCGTCTCGATCAACTCCGCCAGCTTTTCGATCAGCCGGGATTTCTGCACCTGATAGGGGATCTGGGTGACGACGATCTGCCAGGTGCCGCGGCCCAGATCCTCGACCGCCCATTTCGCCCGCAGCCGGAACGCGCCGCGGCCGGTGCGATAGGCCTCAAGGATCGAGGCGCGCGGCTCGACGATCACGCCGCCGGTGGGGAAATCGGGGCCGGGGATCAGATCGACCAGCGCTTCGTCGGCGATGTCGGGATCGCGGATCATCGCCTGACAGCCGAGGATCAGCTCGTCGAGATTATGCGGAGGGATATTGGTCGCCATCCCGACGGCAATGCCGGACGAGCCGTTGGCCAGCAGGTTGGGAAAGGCCGCCGGCATCACCACCGGCTCGGTCAGGGTGCCGTCGTAGTTCGGGCGGAAGTCGACCGCATTCTCGGCCAGCCCCTCCATCAGCGCCTCGGCGGCGGCGGTGAGGCGGGCCTCGGTGTAGCGGCTGGCGGCGGGGCTGTCGCCGTCGATGTTGCCGAAGTTGCCCTGGCCGTCGACCAGCGGGTAGCGGACGGCGAAATCCTGGGCCAGACGCGCCATGGCGTCGTAGATCGCGCTGTCGCCGTGCGGGTGATAGTTCCCCATCACATCGCCCGCGATCTTGGCCGATTTGCGGAAGCCCCCGGTCGGGGACAGCCGCAACTCGCGCATCGCGTAAAGGATGCGGCGGTGGACCGGCTTCAGCCCGTCGCGCGCATCGGGCAGAGCCCGGTGCATGATCGTGGACAGGGCATAGGTCAGATAGCGCTCGCCTATGGCGCGCGACAGCGGCTCGGCCACGGTCAGGGGCTGATCCGGCGGCGGCAGGTCGGGGGGAAGGTCGGGCGTATCGGTCGGATCGGACATGAGGCAGGGGTGTAAAGCGCGCCACGCCCCCGGTCCAGCCGGAATTGACGCGGGCCGGGGGGCGGCCATCGCGGCAGGGGGGGGAAGAAAGACGAATAATTCTCCAGGCGGTCACGTTTCCTCGTGCTAGAAGGCGCTTATGCGAGTTCGAGTCGGGGTGCAGGAATGATCCGTCTGCTGTTGTGTCTGGGTGTGGGGCTTTACGCCGTGATGCTGGTTGTCGGTTCGGATGCGGCACGTCCCCGGCTGGGGTTGGCCGGGGCCTATGCGATCGACACCACGCTGCCGGCCACGCCGGCAGGCGCGACGCAGCGCACCGCTGCGGCGGTCGATACGGAGGTGGCTGTGCCCGCCGGTTACGCCGCCGCCGTCTATACCCCCGCCCAACCTGTGATGCGGCCTGCGGCGCAGGCGACCCCGGTTTCCGCGCCCGCCACGCCGGACGACATCCGCCGTGTGCTCGCCCAGGCGATCAATGTGCGCTCCGGCCCCTCGACCGGGGATGCGGTGCTCGACCGGTTGCGGTCGGGCGAAGAAGTGCTCGTCGTGGCCGATGCCGGCGATGGCTGGGTGCAGATTCGCATCGAGGGCGACGGGATCGAGGGGTACGTCGCCGCCCGCCTGCTGAGTGCGCCGGGGAACTGAGGACCGGGGAGGCCGGATTCCGATTGCCTCCTGCTTCTGCCCGAGCCTGTTTCTGACCGCCTGACCCACGGCCACCCCGCCCGCGCGACGGCGTTTGCGATTCGCGGCGTTTGCCCGTAGCACAGGGAAAAACCGGGCGCGGGCAGGGCCATGACACAGAAATCCATCCTTTTGACCGGATGCTCTTCGGGCATCGGCCTCGACGCGGCGCGGACATTGCACGCGCGCGGCTGGCGCGTCTTCGCCACCTGCCGGCAGGCGCCGGATTGCGACCGGCTGATCGCCGAGGGGATCGAGAGCCTGCCGCTCGACTATGCCGACGAGGCGAGCATCGGCGCGGCGCTGGGCGAGGTGCTGGCAAGGACGGGCGGGACGCTCGACGCGCTTTACAACAACGGCGCCTTCGCCTGCCCCGGCGCGGTCGAGGATCTGCCGCGTGGCGCGCTGCGCGAGATCTTCGAGACGAACCTCTTCGGCTGGCACGATCTGACGCGCCGGGTGATCCCGGTGATGCGGGCGCAGGGCCACGGGCGGATCGTCAACTGTTCCTCGGTTCTGGGCCTGGTGGGGGTGAAATGGCGCGGGGCCTATGCCGCGACCAAATTCGCACTGGAAGGGCTGACCGACATCCTGAGGCTGGAGATGAAGGGCACCGGCATCGACATCGTGCTGATCGAGCCGGGGCCGATCGGCACCAATATCCGCGCCAATTCGATTCCGCATTTCGAGAAATGGGTGGACTGGCAGGACTCCGCCAGGGTCGAGGAATACCGGGGGCTGCTGAGCCGCCTGTATGAAGGGGGCGGACCGGACCGCTGGCAACTGGAACCCTCGGCGGTGACGGCGAAGCTGATCCATGCGCTTGAAAGCCGGCGCCCCAGGGCGCGGTATTACGTGACGACGCCGACTTATCTGTCGGGGATCCTGCGGCGGATCCTGCCGACGCGGGCGCTGGACTGGGTGGTCGCCAAGGGGTGACGCCGTGCCCGGATGGGCAGCCCCGGGGGGGCGGCCCGGACCGATGGCGAATCGCCCGGCACCCCGGAGTATTCGGGTTCGGACAAAGGGGGCGGGGTTTGCGCTTCGCTTTCCGGTCGG
>JAATGA010000193.1 GCA_015654855.1 Rhodobacterales bacterium | reverse complement strand
CGGGTCGGGCAGCTCCGTCAGCGCCACCCCCTCACGAGCTGAGCCTGCCGCCTGCGCCGCAGCCGTGCCGGCCCTCCCTCCTCTCACCATATTCTATTGGAATCCGAGATGACGACCGGCACTTCTTTCTCGGCAACAAGCATCTGGTCTCGCGAACTGACGCGAGCCATCCCGTTCAAAGTCTGTGACCACGGTGGTTTCCTTAAATTCGATCCAAACATCCCACCCGCCGAATATCCGTCACCGGCCGAGGCCAAGCTTTCGCTCGGGGCCGCTCAGCGCCTGCGCAGTAAGGCGATCAACATGGCCGCCCTTCGACGATCCAGCAGCGCCAGCAGCGCAAGATGGGCCAGCGCGAATACCAGCCCCAGCAGCGCGCCGTGCCAGAAGGTGCCAAAGTCCGGGATCAGTCCGGTTATCAGTGGCCGCACCAGCCACACGGCGAGAAAGCCTCCGGCCGACATCAGAGCCGGTCGCAGCAGAATCCCGGCGACGGTCACCACGGGCAGGCCGAGTTCGCGCGCCGTCACCAGGAATGACAGCGGTGTGGCGCAGATGGCAGCCAGTACGAATACCCCGGTCAGTCCGGCGACGGTCTCCCCCCCCAGCAGCAGGACAGCGGCGATCTGCAGCAGCGATTTGGTCAGGCCGGTGATCAGCACAAGCTCGGGCTTGCCGCGCGCCGCGAGGAACGCTCCGTTCATGTATTGCACGCAATGAATCGCCCCCATCAGCAGCAGAAGCTGCGCGATCCGATCCACCCCTTCCCATGCCTGACCGAAGAGGACGGCACAAATCTCGGGCGAAAGAGCGGCCACAAGCACGAAGAAGGGCGACATCGTCAACGCGGAAAGCGCGATTGTCTCGGTATAGATATCGGCGATCCGCCGGCGGTCGTGGGCGATGGTCGACAGCACCGTCAGCGACACATCGCGGAACGCACCCTGCAACAGTTGCATCATTGTCAGGTAGAAGCGGGAGCCGACGACATAGAGGCCATAGCCTGTCAGCCCGACTTTCGCTATGATCACGAAGTCCAGCGTCCGCGTTCCGCAGAAATCCACCAGCCGTTGCGCCACGACCGGCAGGCCGAAGCGCAACATGCCGCCAAGGGCGCGACCCTCGCAGACAAGGCCCGGCCACCATTGCGGGCGCGCCCAGATCCAGACCACGTTGATCGCCAGCGCGACCCAAGCCTGCAACACGAAACTCCAGATCCCGAAACCCGCCGCAGCAGCAGCGAGCGCGACCAGACCGCCGCAGACATTCGAGACGAGACCGCGCAACGCGAGGGCGCGGAATTTCATGTTCCGCTTGTACATCGCCTCCTGAAAGGCGTTGGGCACGGAAAGCAGGATCGTGCCGGCAATGGCGACAAGATAGCCGCTCCCGGCCCCGAGGCCGGCCCAGGCCGCGATCGGATCGCGCCAGGCGACCACCGCCGCGACAAGGATCATCGCCACCGCCGTCGCCAGCCAGAAGGGCAGGTTCAGATCGGCGTTCCCAAGCTCGCGGCGTTGAAGGATCGCATCGCCGAACCCCATTTCGGCAATCAGCGGCACCAGCAGCAGCGCGAGCCAGGCCGCCGACGCGACTCCGAACTCCTCGGGCGAGAGCAGCCGTGCCAGCAGGATCGACAAGGCGAAGGTCAGGAACTTGCCGCCCCAGTTCTGCAGGACGGACCAGAACACGCCACGCCCGACGATCTTTCGCAGCGATCCGGGTTCCCCGGTCATGTTCCGGCCGGAGGTTCAAGGCCGGCGTGGCGGCGGATCACATCCTGCAACGGCCGGCGTGCCGAACGCGGCGCGACCGCACCCTCACGCGCGTGCCCGACAGCGAGGAAAGTCAGGATCTTTTCCTGCGGCGGAATGTGCCCGACCTCATGTGCCCTGCGATCGCGGTCGGGCAGGACGCACCAGTTGAGGCAGCAAGTTGAAAGCCCCTGGGCCTGAAGCGCCAGCAGAAGGGACATGAGGAACAATCCGCCGTCGAGCGCCGGCTCGATCCGTTCCGAGGAATCGAAGAAGCTTCCGAGATCCGCCGTCAGCACAGCAAGCAGCGGAACACTGTGGCCGAAGCCGGCATTGCCGTTCTGAAGGGCAAGCATGGCATCAATCGCGGCGCGCTGGTCGTAGAAATGCAGATGCCACGGCTGGCGGTTGCAGGCGCTGGGGCTCAATTGGGCGGTGGCAACTGCGTGCTCCACCCGCGCGAAATCGACGTGCCTGCCGTCGAAGTCGCGGATCGAGCGGCGGCTGAGCATCAGGTCACGGATCGCGCCACCGGCATCGGGTGCCAGGGCGGGCGGGACCGCAGGCGTGGCGAAAGCCGGATAGGGGGCCGTCGCCGCAAGAAGGGTGTCGATCCGTGCAATCAGCGCCGCATGCGATACGGGCGCCGGGGTTTCGTCCAGCCGCTCACGCCATGAGCGCAGGGTCTCTCCTGCCGCCAGGCAGACCGGCGCCCATGGAGCCCCGCCGCCGGCCGTCCATTCGTCCAGCAGCCGAGACGTTTCGCGCGCGGCCTCGGCGCCGAAGAAACGGCGCGAGGCCGGCGGCAGACACAGACCCTTTTCCAGCTTGTGATACTGGAAGATGAGTTCGGAGCTGAGCCGCCAGTAATCGCCGGGTCGGCGCCGCCAGCCCAGATGCCGGCGATCTTCCATATAGTCCGACAGATAGCAGCCCGCGCGAAGGCTGAAGGCCCGCCAGTCTCGCCGGAGCTGCCGGACGCCCGAGCGGAGGCCGGGCACCGCGGACAGGATGGATTTGATCCGCCGTTTCATCCGCCTAACTCCCTTGCTGTCCGTTCAGCGCGTCATGCAGGGCCGCATGTTGCGCTTCGTTCCAGCGGACTGCATCATCGCGGGCGATGCGACCCAAAGCACGACGACGCGGCACATCCCCCATGAGGGCAACGATCTGGTCGGCGAACTCCTCATGCTCGTGGTCGCCTACGACCTGCACGCTGTCCCGAAAGCCGGAGTCCAGTCCCCGGGCACCGGTTTCCGTGCTGATCGTCGGCACGCCTGCCGCCAGCGCATCCAGGAGCTTGATGTTGATGCCCGTGCCGATCTGCATGGGGTTCAGCAAGACCGGCGCCTGACGAAAGGCCTCCGACAGACGGTCGACCCGGCCCAGCTTGACGATCGCGGGATGGTCGTCGATCACCTCGCAGATCATGCCCGCCAGCACGAGGCGGAAGTCGGGCATCCTGGCCAAGACCCGCGGCAAGACCTGGCTGATGAAGACCTGCGCCGACAAGGTGTTCGCCGGGTTGCGCGAGGCGAGGAAAAGCCCGCATCGGGCGCTGTGGTCGGCGATCGGCGGCTCGGCCAGATCGAGAAAATGGTTGACGGTGAAGACCCCGGGATTTCGCGGATGCGCGCCAAGCTGGCGCAGGAAACCCTCCGCCTCCTGCGGCTGGATGGCCAGGATCGCATCCGCCCGGCGCAGGCCACGCGTCTCGTCCTGCGGGCGCAGCGAATAGAAATATTCGTTCACCCCCCGCGCCAGATAGGATCTGTGCCGATCGGCAAAGGAATCATGGGTGTCGATGATGCGGCGAACCTTCGGCGGGAACCGCCCGAAGATGCCCGAAAGCATGACATATTCGACGACGACGACATCGAAGCCGTGCCGGTGCTGCAAATCGGTCAGATATCGGTTCCACTTGTGCGAGCGCAGCGCATCGAGGCCGCCATAATGGCGCCCGGGCAAGCGCAGCAGATGGCGAGTCTTACGGCGCAGGCGAAAGGGCAACCGGCGCAGGAAGCGGGCAAGCGGGCCGTCCTGCGGCACTTCGGCAAAGCGGTCTGCGCCGAATTCGACCAGATGCGCCTCCCTGTCGTGGTGGGGCGAGGTCCAGGCAGGGGCCAGAAGGAACCAAAGCTCGTGCCCCTGTTCGCGGATAGCGCGGCCAAGTGTCAGGATGCGGCTGCGATTGCCCTCGACGACCGGCAGGACAGGGATTGGTGAGATCATCAGGATCTTCATTGATGTGCCGATCCGCCCGGCAGAAAGTTCCTTTCGGCGAGGGCGACGACCCCGGGCCGACGGCCCGCAATCCCCGCCGCCAGATCGTCGATCTGGTTCAGGAAACTGTCGAGCGCCATGGCCAGCCGCCCCGGCTCGGCCAACGCCTCGGGGCGCAGCAGAAGGTCCGCCGGCAGATCGAAATGCCGAAACAATCCCTCGAACTTGTCCTGATAGGTCAGGCACATGACCGGCACCCCCATGCCCAGAGCCGCGATTGCCAGATGCATTCGCCCCGTGACGATGCCATCCATCCGCCCGGCCAGCGCCTTCAGCGTCGCGGCTCGGTGCCGCCCCTCGAAATAGCGGCAGCGGATACCCGGCTCGGCCTGAAGCCGCTGCATCAGGGGGCGCAGGCATATCCCGTCGCCGTCGCCGCTGTCATCGCGATAGTCATGCGGCAGCAGCAGCCAGGACAGCGGCGCCTGCGCCGAGGCGCGGACCACCGCCTCGGCCATTTCGCTGACCAGACGGTCGATCTGCCCGGGGTCGGGTGGCCGGATCAGCATTGGATGCAGGTTCAGGCCGATCACCCGCCGGCGCGCCGCCTTTTCTCCCGCGATCCACATTTCCGTGTCGGCATCAATCGTTCCGGGCCGCAGCGTGAAGGCCGCATCGGCGACCAGTCGAGCCCGGACCCGGGCGAAGCCGTTCAGCCGGTCGAGCGACAACGGATCGCGAACGTTCAACGCCACCTCCGGCGACAGCCGCGCGAAGCAGCGTGCCAGTTCCGGCGCGGCCTGCGCGTTGAAGCTGAAGCCAAGGACGATGCTGCGCATGCCCATGCGGGCGGCGATATCGGCGCCGATCAGAACCTTTGTGGTGAATTCGGCGCTGTAATAGCCGTCCATGTCATCGGCGCCCAAAGCCACCAGCGCATCATGGGGCCCCGTTTGCAGGATCTCCGCGATGGCGGCGCAATAGCCGTCGATCGCAGGCAGCGGCACCGGCTTGAAGCCGAGGTCGCGCACGATCCGCTCGGCCGCGCCGGTCTGGCACAGCACCGATACCGCGACATCGGGATTTTCAGCCACAAAATGCTGGGTCGTCGCGGTGATCATCGCATCATCGCCGACGGCGCCGACGATACCCGCCGGATCGCTTGGCAGGATCAGCAATCGGCGGGCGGGTTGCGCGATACCCGGACCGGCGAGCCGGCGGCTGGCCTGATCCCATTCGCGGTGGAGGCCGGCGATGCCTCGCGCCTTTTTCCATTGCCGCAATCCGGCTCGCAGCGAAGGGGGTATGAGGCGTTTCAGAAAGGCACTCATCGCGGGAAGCTTCCATTGGGGTAAAGGTGCGGCATTCCGTCGCCCGCGCCGGATGCGGATCTCCGGCGGGATCGCGCCACGCCCGCCGCCACAGGGGCGAGCGCCAGCATACTTCCCCAGCGCAGCGCCTCGAAGACACCGAAATCGGGGGTCGTCCCGATCAGCAGGCTGATTGCGAAGGGCGGCCAGAAGGACCATTTCATCGCCCGGAGCACGACCTGCCGCCGCGTCCCGGCCCGCGGATGGCCCTGCGCGGCGGGCTGCAACGCCGGCTGGGCCAGGCGCCGCAGCACGAACCCGAAATAGAAGAGGAAGCCGGCAAGACCGACACTGCCGAAGATGACGGCGGCAAAGTTCGAGGCCCTTGTCGATCCCAGACCGACCCCGATCATGTAGCTCGACAGCCCCGCCTCGACCGAAGCGCGGGTCCACCAGCTTCGCTCCAGATAGGAGGCGGATTCGGTCTTGTCGAAGACCATGATCCGGATCCGCTCGATCGCGGGATCGAACAGGGCCGGAACGGCGACAATCGCCACCGCAAGCGCCGCGACAAGGCCAAGCACGACCATGAACTCGGCCCGCACCGTCCGCGCCCCGCCCTGCGGCCCGAGGCGCAAGGCCCGGAACGTCCAGTCCGCCAGGACCAGGAGGCAGAGGATGGCGATGCCGACATAGCCCGCCGATGACGTCGAAACGGCGAGCATCATTGCCAGCCCGCCCGCGACCGGCCAGAACAGCAGCTTCTGCCGCGCCGTTGCCATCGCGTGACGCAGGAACCAAAGGCAACTGAGCAGCGCGATGACCAGATTGCCGAACACGGAGGCTTCCGGCATCAGGCCGGTGACCCGCTTGGACCCGTCGAAGATGAAAGCATTGTCGATAATCGCATAGTTCGCGGTGCGGAACGGCGCCAACACGGCGGTCGCGGAATAGTAGTCCAGCAGCCCCGTTGCCACGGTGACGGCGCCCGCCAGCAGCAGCCCGCCCGGAAGAGTCTCCAGCCGCGCGTCCCGGCCGAAGATCGCGGCGAAGGCGAAGACGGCGAAGACCGAAACCGTGACATAGGCCAGCTGCGAAATGTTCTGTGCCGTCGGACGCAGCAGTTCGGGCTGCATGAAACCGGTCGGCGTCATGGGCGAGACGGTGACAAGCCCGGCGAAGACCCTTGGCGCGAACAGCGTCACCACCACGCCGATGCACCAGAACAGGAACAGCGGCACCCCCTCGCCCCGCAACGCCAGCGCGACGAGTTTCTCGGGCCCCCGGCGATACAGCAGGAACTGGCGCAGCACGATCAGCAGCGCCGTCATCGTCGAGCCGACCAGCGACAGGCCCCCCGTCAGCCCGGTCGGCACGATCGCCGTAGCGCCGAAGGGCAACACGCCGAAAAACAGCCACAGCAACACCGGCCGCGGCGAGAACAATCCCCACAGCGCGAGCGACCAGTAAAGCAGGATCGGCAGCACGCTCATGCCGCCACCCGTTCCGGCTGGTCGCCGGATCCGGCGAGGACTGCGCGATAGATCTCCTCCAGCCGGGCGCACCATTCGTCGGGCGAAAAGGCGGCGCTCCGGGCCACGGCAAGGGCGTTGCGGCTTTTCCGTGCGATCGCGTCGCGGGGGGCATCCGCGATTTGCCGCAGGGTCCGGGCCAGGCCCGCCTCGTCGCGGATGTCGACCGCCCATCCGGCGTCCGCCTGCACGATCTCCCGCGCCAGCAGCGCCGAATGCGAGGCCGCGACCGGCAGGCCCGCGCCCATCGCCTCGGCCGCAACCAGTCCGAAGGGTTCGGGATAGAGCGAGGGCATGACCAGCGCCCGCGACCGGACGGCATGGGCGCGGATGCCGGCATGGTCCAGCCAGCCGGTCATCTCTGCCCCGGGGCAGGCCCGGGCAACCGCTGCGGCCTGGCCCCCCTCGCCTACGAAAGTGACGGGCACGCCTGCCGCAGCGGCGGCCCGCGCCAGCGGCAGAGCGCCCTTCTCCTCGTCGAGGCGCCCGACGAACAGGAGGCCGGCATTGTCCTCGGCCGGGATTCTTTCGGACTGGAAGGGCGTCACCGGGTTGCGCAACACCGACATCCGCCGGGGGCTGATCCCGGCACGGGCGAACGGCACGGCCATCCCGGGGTGGATCAGCAGCAAAAGCGGCGCACCGGGTCCGGTGAAGGTCTGTCCGACCATCCGTTGCCGCAGCAGGCGCCAGGCCTTCTGCAACCCGCTGCGCTTATCGCAGTTCGTCGCGATGCAGCCGCCGGACAGCGGGATGCGCGCGCAGATCTCCTGCCGGCGATAGTCCCAGAAAGCGCCGTTGGGGCAGGCGCTGAAATAGTCGTGCGCATGGACCACCAGTCGCCCGCGCACCGGCGCCAGCGCCGAAAAGACCGAGGGCGACCATACCTGCGACCAGCCGTGCAGATGCCAGACATCGTCGTCTCGCCCCTCTCGCGCGATCCATCGGCCAAGAAAATCGGCCGCCGCAGCGTTCCAGATGCCGTCACGCATCGCCGACAGGCGCGATCCGGCCATCAGCGTCGTCCCCCCCAACGCGACGACCCGGACATCCGCCGCCCACAGGGCCGGGCTGTCACCATCGTCGCCGGTGATGAAGACCACCTCATATCCGCGAGCGCGCAGAAGCCGGGCGGCCAGCAGGGCAATCCCCGTGCCTCCGCCCCGGGCACGGCTTGCGCTGTTGACAAGGATGATCCGACCGGGTTCAGCCACCGCGTGCCCCTTCGATACAGGCGTCGAAGGCCCGCCGTATGCCGATCCGGCATTCCGCCAGAGCCCTGTCGTAACAGTCGGCCGCGCTGCCCTGTGGCCGGGCGAGCACCCCTTCAAGGATCATGGTCACCGCCCCGGAATCCGCCCCGTGCAGGACCTGCCCCCCGAGGCCAACCGAGGCGAAGAAGGCGTCGAGCTTGCTGTCCCAACTGAGGCCGAGGATGGGCCGGCGCAAGGCGTATCCAACGATGCAGGCATGCAGACGGTGGGCCACTACCGCCTTGCAGGGCGCAAGGATCGTGGCCAGTTCCTCCCCGGTGCGGGGCGGGGCGGCCAGATCGACATGTCCCGCGTCGCGCGCCGGGGCCAGCAGCGGATCGGCCGCGACCGCCTTCAGGAGGGCGGCATCCTCGTCCGCACCGTTGCAGAACAGCCGGACACGGTGGCCGCGCGCCACAAGATCGCGGCAGATCCCGACAAAGAAGCCGGCAAGCCCATCGCCGGCATGGCCGGCCGCGACGCCAGCGACCGGCCGGTCTGCGTGCAGCGACAAGGTGGAATGGGCCGCGATGCCAAGCGCCACCGGGCTCGCGGGATCTGCCGGTCCGATCCGCAGCCCATAGGCTTCGGCCGCAAGAAGGCCGGGGTCGTGGCACAGAATCGGGGCCGGATCCCGACCCATGAACTCCTGCCAGATCCGCAACGATTCCGCATCGCGCAGGCCGGCGTGCCGCAGGTCCGCGAGCAGAAGGCGCCCGAAGAGCCGGCGCCCCTGCGCGGACCAGTTCCGCGAGGCGCCAGCCGCGACGATGGCAACCGGAAGCCCGGCCTCGCGGCAGCAATCGGCGGCGGCCGCAACCTTCATCGGGAAGTTGAGATCGGCATCCGACAGGATTTGTCCGCCTGCGAAAAGCGCGATGTCCATCCCGGCAAGCTGCCGCCGCCAGCGCCGCCGGAGCCGCCCGGTCAGCAAGGTCAATCCCGCCCGGACAAGAGCGCGGCGCAGAGGCCGGGGCAGATGCGCCAGAACCCGCAGGAGACCTGACCGGCCGGGAACGACGACCTCGTTCGGGGCGCTGCGGCCAGCGAGGTCGATCATCGTGATCTGCGGTCGCTCGGGCTGTGCCGCGAGGGCCCGGGCCAGACAGTCGGAGATCACGCCGTCGCCTGTGTTCGGGCTGTAAGGCAGGCCGAAGAGAGCGATGCGCAGCGGGCGGGGAGGAAGAGTGCCACTCATGCGCCCGCCCTGCCCCGATGGCCTTCCTTCTCGCCTTCCAAGCGGCAGATAACATCTGCCAGTCGCCGCGCCGCGGCAGCCCAGGTGAAGCGGGCGGCATGGGCCAGCCCCGCCGAGGCGGTCGCGCGCCAGAGGTCGGGGTCGTCACGAAACCGCAGCAGCGCCGCCTCCCATGCCGCGGGGTCGTGCGGATCGGCGTGCAGCGCGCCCGGGCCACAAACCTCGGGCAGGGCTCCGCGCGGTGCGATCACCGCCGGCGTTCCCAAGATCATCGCCTCCACCGGGGGCATACCGAACCCCTCGGTCAGCGAGGGGCTGCAAAAGGCCAAAGCCTGCGCCAGAAGGCTGCGCATCTCGCCATCGGAGACATAGCCGGCAAAGATCGCGCCGGGGGGCACGGCGGTTCCCGCGGCTTCGAAAGCCTCGGGCCTGGCCCGACCAACCAGCACCAGAGGCATCTCCGCCAGAGCGGGGCGAGAGAAGGCCCGCAGCAGGACGCCGATGTTCTTGTGCGCCTGGGTATTGGCCAACGACAGGGCGAAGCCGCGCGGCCGCAGCCCCAGCCGCGCCAGGACAGCGTCGTCGGGGGGCGTGCGCAACACATGGTCAACGCCGTTCGGAATGATGTCGATCCGCTCGGCTTCGGCGATGCCGAAGGCGGCAAGCTCGCTCCGGGCGAATTCGGAGACGGTCAGCAACCGCGGTTGAAGCCGACCTGCGGCACGGCTGTGCAGCCTGGCCCAGGCGCTGCGCGCATGGCCGAAGGAAACAGGCGTGGTAAAGACCTGCGCATCGTGCACCAGTGTCAGGGCATGGCGCGCGAGAAGCGGCGTCATGTTGCACAGGTTCAGCAGAAGCCCGCGCCTCCGCGCCATCGGAAGCGATATCTGCTCCCACGCGATGCCCCGGAACCTTCCCGTGGCCGTCACGTCGAGGCCGGGATCATTGCGCGGCCGTCCGATTCCGGGCGGAACGAGTATACGCATTTCGGGGGCGTCCTTCAGCGCGGCGAGCGCCGTCACCAACTCCTTCGCAACGCGGTGCACGGCAGTCGGTCCGGCCGACAGGAACTTGCCGTTGATATCGACATGCGGCCGGAAAACATGCGGTCCGGCATCATGAACTGCGCGCGGCATTCTGCTCTCCCGTCGTGGTTAGCGGATCGGGGCGGATGCCCGCAGAATGCAGGGCGGCGAGCAGCCCCTGGCGAAACACGGTCTCGCTGAAACCGGCCGCATGGGCGACCAGCCCAGCAGGATCGCCACGGTCCAGCCCTGCCGCTTCGAACTGGTTCACAGCCGCAACCAGCGCCTCTGCCGATTGTTCGGGAAAAAGCCATCCGGTCCGGCCGTGAACGACGGTGTCCAGCACCCCGCCCCGACCATAGGCGATCACCGGCCGGCCCGAGGCCATGGCTTCG
>JAATGA010000516.1 GCA_015654855.1 Rhodobacterales bacterium | reverse complement strand
GGACGTGTTCCTGACCAACAAGGAGGCGACGCTGGAAATCCTCGGCCGGTTCACCGAAGAACTCTTCGCGCTGCAACGCGCGATCCGGCTGGGCGACGGCGCGCATCTGCACGACTATTTCACCCGCACCCGCGCCATCCGCCGCGGCATCATCGAGGCGGGCCAAGACACCGCCGCGCCCGACTTCGGCCGCAGCCAGACGCCGGCGCCGGCAAAGGCGGGCTGATGCGGGCCTTCGCGCTGGCAATTGCCATCGGTTGCGCCTGCCTGCCCGCCGGGGCCGAGACGATGCGGAAATCGCTGGTCCCGCCGCCCCGTCCCGCCGCTGCCGCCGAGACCCCGGCCGCGCCCGCCCCGAAACTGACCGCCAGCGGTGCGATCACCCTGCCCGTGCCGATACGTCCGCGTCCGCGTCCCGTCGGCCTGATCGTCGCGGCACCCGCCGCACCGGCAGCAGAGACGCCCCTTGCCGCTGCGCCCATGACCCCGATCCCGCGCCCCCTGCCCCGGCCCGCCTATCTGGCCCCTCTGCCGCCAACCATGTCGCCTGTCGAAACGCTCGCCAGCGCGCCAGCGCCAAAGAAGAAGGGCGGCCTTTTCGGCGGCAAGAAGGATGAGCCGCCAAAGTCCGTGCGCGGTTCGGTCTGCGGCGACCCGGACATCCGGGGCGAGAAACTCGCGCCGATCCGCAGCAAGGTGCAGGGCTGCGGCGTGGATGAACCCGTCCGCGTCATCGCCATCGATGGCATCCGCCTGTCGCAGGCGGCCACCCTCGACTGCACCACGGCCAAGGCGCTGAAGACCTGGATCAACAAGGGCCTGCGCCCGGCTTATGGCAGGCGCGAGGTGGTCGAGCTGAAGGTTGCCGGGCATTACATCTGCCGCCCGCGCAACAACAAGAAGGGTGCCAAGGTCAGCGAGCACGGACGCGGCAAGGCCATCGACATTTCCGGCATCGTCACCTCGGACGGGCGGACGCAGATGGTGGCGGGCGGCTTCGACAAGACGATGCGCACCGCCTATCGCGCCGCCTGCGGCATCTTCGGCACGACGCTCGGCCCCGGATCGGACGGCTATCACGAGGATCACATGCACCTCGACACCGCGCGCTACAACAACGGCGCCTATTGCCGCTGAGCGGCGTCAGTTCAGCCGCGGTGCGCGCCCAAGCGGGATGAACCCACTGGTAGCCTTGCCGTCACGAAAGCGCACCGGCAGGTCCAGCGAGGTCGGATCTCCGTCCGCCCCCGCCATCACGGTCAGCGCCCGCCCCAGCGTCTGCGCCGTGCCGGCATCGACCAGACCCGCCGCTTCGGCAGCGGTCAGCGCCGTGCCCCAGTTTTCCACCCTCAGGGTGATCTCGCCGTCGGCATAGCCCGCCGCATCCGCCTCGACCCGGCCCGAGGCGATCAGCACCACATCGCCCCATTCGACGCGGAAGGCCGTCAGCCCGACCTGCGCCAGTTCGGGCCGCGTGTCGCGCATATGCCGGTCGATCGGCGCGGTGAAGCCCAGCACCGCATCGAGGCGGATCAGCGGCACGGCAGCCGACATCCCGGTCTGCGCCGCGACCCCGGCAGGCAGCATCAGCCCCGTGACCTCGACCCCCAGCCGGTGGGCATTCCCGTCCCCGGCCCGTTCGGTCGCCAGATGCGCCTCCGCCGCCTGCCAGACCTGACCATCGGGCGCCGTGATCACCGGCGCCGCGGCCTCGGCCCGCAGCCGGTTCAGTGCGAGGTCGGTCCCCGGCACGACGACCAGCGAGCCCGTCATGCGGGAGGAGCGGATGTCGAATCGCCCCTCGGGCAGGGTCAGGCTCTGCTCGTTCGGCAGGGCAGCGATCATGTGCCAGGGTTTATACGACAGCATGAAGACCTGCGCGAAGGGCGCCTGCCAGTCGAAACCCCGTGCCGGGTCGGCGATATGCACCCCCTCGACCGTCAGGTCGAACCGGCTGGGGAAGCCGCGCACCTTCAGCCCGGTGTTTTCGGCCACCAGCCCCCGCGCCGGGGCTTCGGCGAACCAGCGTTCGGCCCCACGTTGCATCGCGGCGGACCCTATGAACCAATACCCGCCCCAGGCCACGAAGGCCGCCACGACCAGACCTGTCAGCCAGCGCATCCCGCCCCCTTTTCCCTGCCATCGCCCCCGTTTACATCTGGCCGGAAAGGAGGGCCAGCCGATGCGGGACGCGCTTTGGGTTTTCGGCTACGGGTCGCTGATCTGGAATCCCGGTTTCGCCTTCGCGGAACGGGCGGTGGCGCGGCTGGACGGCTGGCACCGCAGCTTTTGCATGACCTCGATCCACTACCGCGGCACGCCCGAGGCGCCGGGCCTCGTCCTCGCGCTCGACCGGGCCGTGGGGACAAGTTGCCAGGGTCTGGGCTTTCGCGTCGCGCCGGGGACCGAGGACGAGACGCTCGCCTACCTGCGCGCACGCGAGATGGTCGGCGACGGCTATCATGAGGAACGGCTGCCGCTCGCGCTGACCGACGGGCGGCAGGTCGAGGCGGTGGCCTATGTGATCGACCGCGACCATGGCCAGTATCTGGGCGGTCTCGCGCTGGAGGATCAGGCGCGGATCATCGCCCGGTCTGCCGGGGGCCGGGGGCCGAACCGCGACTATCTGTTCGCCACGGCCGCCGATCTGCACAACCTTGGCATCGCCGACCCCGACCTCGACTGGCTGACCGCAAGGGTGCGCGAAATCGGCGGCTGAGCCTGCCCTTCCTCTTGGCAGGTCGGCTGTGCCTGCTATTGTCGCCGCAAAGCAGCAGGCTGCACGGCGGCAGAATGAGGGGCAGGCCGGTGAAAGAACCGCGTCAACGGGTCGAGACCTATTTCAGCCAGCCGGTTCGGCAGATCGTGATGATGCTGATCGTCTGTGTCCTGGTGGGCATCGGCGCATGGCTGGTCCACGGCGAGGTCGCCGATGTCTTCGCCGTCAACCCCGTGCTGAATGGTTTCATCGGCTTCGTCTTTCTGCTGGGGGTCATCGGCTGCTTCTGGCAGGTGGTGATCCTGATCCAGTCGGTCAGCTGGATCGAACGGCTGGTCCGGGGCGAGGCGGAAACCAATCCGCCCTCGCTGCTGGCGCCGCTGGCGCCGCTTCTGCGCTCGCCCGGGGCACGGCTGGGGATCTCGGCTTCCTCGGCCAGGTCGATCATCGAATCCGTCGAGACGCGGATCGACGAAGGCCGCGACATCACCCGCTACCTGACGAACCTGCTGGTCTTCCTCGGCCTGCTCGGCACGTTTTACGGCCTTGCCACCACCGTCCCGGCGGTGGTGGAGACCATCCGATCCCTCGCCCCGCAAGAGGGGCAGTCGGGCATGGATGTCTTCGCCAAACTGATGGGGGGCCTTGAGTCGCAGCTTGGCGGCATGGGCACGGCGTTTTCCTCCTCGCTGCTCGGCCTTGCCGGTTCGCTGGTCGTGGGGCTGCTGGAACTCTTCGCCGGCCACGGCCAGAACCGGTTCTATCGCGAGCTTGAGGAATGGCTGTCGCAGTTCACCCGCGTGGGCCTGGGCGAGGGCGAGGGCAGCCCGCAGGATGCGATGGCGGTGGTCTTCGACAACCTCGCCGACCAGATGGAGGGGTTGCAGACCCTTGTCGCCCAGGCGGAAAACGCCCGCGCCGCCTCTGACCAGCAGTTGCAGGACCTGACCGCCGCCGTCAACCGGCTGGCCACGCAGGTCGAGGCGGAGCAGGGTCAGGCCGCCAGCCTCAACCGCATCGCCGAGGGCCAGGAACGGCTGATCGCCGCCCTGACCGATGCCGAGGGCGGCATCCAGTCCGATGCCGAAAGCCGGATGCGGCTGCGGTCGATCGACGTGGGCCTCTTGCGCATCCTCGAAGAGCTGTCGGCCGGTCGCCAGGAATCTACCGCCGACATTCGCGCCGACCTGTCGACGCTGACCGCCGCGCTGCGCCAGTTGTCGCGCGGCTCGTCGCGGAGTTGACGCCATGGGCCTGCGCAGCCGCCGCGACAGCGCGATGATCTGGCCGGGCTTCGTCGATGCGGTGACAACGCTGCTGATGGTGATGATCTTCGTTCTGACGATCTTCACCGTCATGCAGTCGGTCCTGCGCGACGAGGTGACGACCAAGACCAACGAGTTGGGTGAACTGAACCGCAACATCGCAACACTCGCCGAGGCGCTTGGCCTCGAAAAGCAGAAGGTCGAGGCGCTGAACGCCGAAACCGCCCGGCAGACCGGCGAGATCGGGCAGCTTACGGGGCAGCTTGCGACCCGTCAGGGGGCGCTGGACGCCGCCAATTCCCGGATCGCCGGTTTCGAGGCCCAGGTGGCAACGCTTTTGTCGGAACGCGACAGGGCACAGGGCGAGGTGGTGAACCTTACCGCCTCGGTCGCGGAACTGAACGCGGCGCAGAAGCGGCTGATTTCCGAGAAAGAGGCGGTCGATCTGGCACTGGCAAAGGCCCGCGACGAGATCGACGCCGCGACCGAGACCGCCCGCCTCGCCGCCGCCCGGCGGGAGGCGCTGGAAACGCTGATCGCCGATCTGCGCCGCCAGGCCGGGGAAAAGGATGCGAATCTGACGGCTGTGCAGGGGCGACTTGACGCCGCGCAAGCGCAGCTTTCCGAAGAGGAAAAGGCCCGGCTTACCGATCAGGCAGCGCTGGCTGCCTTGCAGGAAAAGCTGAAGTCGTCCGACACGGAACTGACCGCGATGACCCTCGCGCTGGAGGAACAGCGCCGTCGGGCCGAGGAAACGCTGACCCTGCTCGCTGCCGCCGATGCGGCGAAGAAGGACGGCGCGCAGGCGGCCAGCCTGCTCGACACCGCGCGGGCGGAACTGACGGCCAGGGACCAGGAGTTGATCGCCTCGGCGCAGAAGATGGCGCTGCTGAACCAGCAGCTTGCCGCCTTGCGCGGGCAGTTGGGCGAGTTGCAGGGGCTGCTCGACGCCTCTTCCGCGCGCGACAGCGACGCCAGGGTGCAGATCGACGCGCTTGGCTCGCAGTTGAACGCGGCGCTGGCCCAGGTCGCCGGCGAGCAGAAACGCCGGGCGGAACTGGAAGAGGCCGAGCGCAAACGGCTGGAGGCGGAGAAGCAGGACCTCGAACGGTTCCGGTCGGAATTCTTCGGCCAGCTTTCGCAACTGCTTTCGGGGCGCGAGGGCGTGCGGGTGGTGGGAGACCGCTTCGTCTTTTCCTCGGAAGTGCTGTTCGCGCCGGGTTCCGCCGACCTCTTGCCCGAGGGCAAGACGCAGATCGCCGGCGTCGTGGCCACCCTGAACGAGATCGCGTCCGACATCCCCGAGGGCATCGACTGGATCATCCGCGTCGACGGGCACACCGACAACGTGCCCCTGTCGGGCCTGGGCGAATTCAAGGACAACTGGCAGCTTTCCAGTGCCCGCGCCCTGTCCGTCGTGCGGTTCATGCAGAACGATCTGGGCTTCGCACCCGACCGCCTGGCCGCGACGGGTTTCGGCGAATACCGCCCCGTGGCGGCCGGCGACAGCGCCGAGGCGCGGGCACAGAACCGCCGGATCGAGTTGAAACTGACCGAAAGATAGGGACGGGAACGGCCGTTCCGCAGCCGCCGGGGTGTCGACGGGTGATGTCACAAAAGCCCCCGTCGGCGGGATTCCTGTGGCGCATCCGCAAGGCCTGGCCTGTCATCAACGAAAACCCCCGCCGAGGGCGGGGGTTTCCTTTTCTCGTATCCGGTCGCCGGGATCAGTCGGCGGTCAGAAGCGGCGGCTTCTGATCGGTGATCCGGGGCTTTTGCGGCTCCTGTATCTGCAAGTCGATGGCGTCGTCCTTGACCGCGATGCGGACGAGCCCGCCTTTGGTCAGACGCCCGAACAACAGTTCTTCGGCAAGCGGTTTCTTGATCGTCTCCTGGATCACCCGGCCCAGGGGGCGCGCGCCCATCTTGTCGTCATAGCCCCTGTCGCCCAGCCAGACCGCCGCCTCGGGCGTCAGATCCAGGTGCACGCCGCGATCCATCAGTTGCGCCTCAAGCTGCATGACGAATTTCTCGACCACGCGCAGGATCACCTCTTTCGCCAGCGGGGCGAAGCTGACCACCGCATCCAGACGGTTGCGGAACTCGGGCGTGAAGGTCCGCTCGATGGCAGCCGTATCCTCGCCCGTGCGCCGCTCGCGCCCGAAGCCGATGGCGGTCTTGGCCTGTTCCGATGCCCCGGCGTTCGAGGTCATGATCAGGATCACGTTGCGGAAATCGACTTGCCGGCCGTTGTGGTCGGTCAGCTTGCCGTGGTCCATCACCTGCAACAGGATGTTGTAGACATCCGGGTGGGCCTTTTCGATCTCGTCCAGCAGCAGCACGCAATGCGGATGCTGATCGACGCCATCGGTCAGCATTCCGCCCTGATCGAAGCCGACATAGCCCGGAGGCGCCCCGATCAGCCGGGAAACCGCGTGTTTCTCCATGTATTCCGACATGTCGAAGCGCAGCAATTCCACGCCGAGGGTCGAGGCCAGCTGCTTGGCCACCTCGGTTTTCCCCACGCCGGTCGGGCCGGCGAAGAGGTAGTTGCCGATCGGTTTTTCCGGCTCGCGCAGACCGGCGCGGGCCAGTTTGATCGCCGAAGACAAAGCCTCGATCGCCTTGTCCTGACCGAAAACCACCCGTTTCAGCGAGCGGTCCAGATCGCGCAGCACCTCGGCATCGTCTTTCGAGACGTTCTTCGGCGGGATGCGGGC
>JAATGA010000538.1 GCA_015654855.1 Rhodobacterales bacterium | reverse complement strand
CGGCCCCTTCGCCTCGGCCGGGGCGGCGCGGGCGGCGCTTGGCGCGGCGCGACGCGCGGGCTTTACCGACGCTTTCATCCGCTGATCGCGGATAGCAGGCCCGCCCCGGAAACCGGGCGGGCCTTTTCCATCTCGCCGCCCGGATCGGTGTTTTGCGATCCGGGCGAACGGGCGATACCCGCTCCGCAGCCTTCCGACGGAAGGGGGAAACCGATAATCGGGCAGAACAAGCCTCACCCCCCGGACCCTTGGTTCGGGGGTATTCTTTTGCCGGTCTGCCGGGGGCCGGTCCGCCTGCGGTTCCGGCGGCCACCGGGGAAACCGGCGCGCGGGATTTTCGGCGGCTCCGGTCCTGTCGGGGCACCGGGCGCTATTCTGCGGATGCCCGGATCAGCGGCGGACCAGCCGGCCCTTGCCATAGATCGTGTCCATCGACACCTCGGTCACCTGCATCAGCCCGTCGGGACCTGGCTTATAGGTCAGGGTAAAGGGGAACCGGGTCTTTTCCGCCATATCGTCGGCGGGAAAGCCGGCGACGCGGCGGTATTCGCCCGAACAGGTCACTCTGTCGCCCTGTTCCTTGCGGTTCGAGGTCGTCACGCTGCTGGCCCGCCGCCCGTCGAACAGCTTCAGGCTGGTGCCGCATTCCTTGCCCGGCGCCACGTCGCGCAACGTGGCGAACAGCGCGGTCAGCGGATCGACCGTCCCGCCTTGCGTCGTGGGGTCCAGGTCATAGTCGCGCGACGCCCGGGCCGGCTGATATTTCGTCACCTGCGGCACGCCGCCCCGGTAGGTCATCACCGATTGCGACTGGCGTTTGCCGGTATCGGCATCCTCGGTATAGGCCGAGGGCGTATAGCGCCCGCCCGAAGACACGCTGCCCTTCGCCGTCGCATCATAGCGCACCTTCTTCAGCAGCGCCGCCAGGCCCGAGGTTTGCAGCCGTCCGGCCACCGAGTAGGTGTTTCCGCTGACCCGTCCGTCATAGATCAGCCGCCCGGCGGTCAGGCCACGCAGGACCAGATCGAACTGCACGGATTCGGCCCGGGCCAGCCCGGGCGCTGCGGCCCAGGCGGCGGCGAGAACGGCGGCGCAGGCGGCTGCGTGCCGAAGGCGGGGCGGGATCATCGCGGGAAACCTCTTTACTTCGGTTGACGGCAGGATCTTCGGTCGTCCGTTCCCGGACGTCTGGCACTGGAATATAGCGCGCGGCTCGGGCAAGAAAGGGGGCGGGCGGTCCGGGGCCATGACATCTGCGTTCATGCGCCGTGAACCGCCGGGCCGGGGATGGGCCGGGGCGCGGATTTCTGCCGGAGCGGGCGATGGATGTTTCAGAACTGGCGGCGGGTGTGATCGCGGGCGACCGGCGGGCGCTGGCGCGGGCGATCACGCTGGTCGAAAGCGCGCGGCCCGATCACCGGGTCCAGGCGGTCGATCTGATCGGCCGCGCGCGCGGCGCGGGGCGTCAGGCGCTGCGCATCGGCCTGTCGGGCACGCCGGGCGTCGGCAAATCCACCTTTATCGAGGCTTTCGGGCTGATGCTGACCGGCCAGGGGTTGCGCGTCGCGGTGCTGGCAGTCGATCCGTCCTCGGCCCGCTCCGGCGGCTCGATCCTCGGCGACAAGACGCGGATGGAGATGCTGACCCGCGACCCGCGCGCCTATATCCGCCCCTCGCCCAGCCAGGCGCAGATGGGCGGCGTCGCCCGCCGCACGCGCGAGGCCGTGGCCCTGTGCGAGGCCGCCGGTTACGACGTGGTGCTGATCGAGACGGTGGGGGTCGGCCAGTCGGAAACCGTGGTGGCCGAGCTTTGCGACCTTTTCGTCCTGCTGCTCGCCCCCGCCGGTGGCGACGAACTTCAGGGCGTCAAGCGCGGCATCATGGAGATGGCGGATCTGATCCTCGTCAACAAGGCGGATGGCGATCTGAAACCCGCCGCGATGCGGACCGTCGCCGACTACGCCGGAGCACTGCGCCTGTTGCGCAAGCGGGCGCAGGACCCCGAGGGCTTTCCCAAAGCCATGCCGGTTTCGGCGGTCGAGGCGCAGGGCCTCGACACCGCCTGGGCCACGATGCGCGAACTGATCGACTGGCGCCGGGCCGAGGGGCATTTTGCCCGCGCCCGCGCCGATCAGGCCCGCTACTGGTTCACGCAAGAGGTGCGGCAGGGTCTGCTCGCCATCCTCGACCGCCCGGAAGTCCGCGTGCGGATGGAGGCGGCGGGTGACCGTGTG
>JAATGA010000525.1 GCA_015654855.1 Rhodobacterales bacterium | reverse complement strand
TGCCCAGCAGATCGTAATCGTCCCAGCCAAAGCGGCCGCGGATCAGCGCGACCGCCGCCGCGAAGGGCATGGAGAACTGGCCGTCCACCACGCTGCGGGCATGGGGCCTCGCCTCGGACGGTGTGCCGACAAGGGCGATGCCGTTCCGGTGCAGGC
This sequence comes from Rhodobacterales bacterium, assembly GCA_015654855.1. Lineage (GTDB taxonomy): Bacteria > Pseudomonadota > Alphaproteobacteria > Rhodobacterales > Rhodobacteraceae > JAATGA01. The sequence continues at coordinate 5,783 of JAATGA010000525.1, read as the reverse complement.
CGACGCGGATCGCGCTCACCTCTTCCGGGCGCCAGCCGTGGTCGCGCCGCATGGTCAGCAGGCCATCTACGGCGGCGTGGGTATAGCGGCAGGCCGGGTAGGGCTTGATGCCGATGCGCAGCGTTTCCCAGACCTGGCCGAGACCCGCCACGGCGCGGGCGGGATCGGCCCTGTCGCTATAGCCGCGAAGAAAGCCATGTTTGCCCTCCAGCGCGTCTTCGGCGCCGACGAAGCCCCCGGACGCCAGCATTGCGGCCATCAACCCCTTCATCGCGGCCTCTCCGACCTGGTATCGCTTGTTCCAGGCGCTGTTCTGAAGGAATTGCAGCGAGCCCGATGCCTGGCTGGCGGCCACCCCGAAGGCCGAGGCCATGGATGCGGCGTTCAGGCCCAAAAGTCGCCCGGCGGCGGCCGCCGCGCCAAAGGTGCCTGCGGTCGCCGTGGGATGAAATCCGCGCGCGTAATGCGCGGTCGGATCCAGCGCCATTCCCAGACGGCAGCAGACCTCGAACCCCACAGCGATCGCCGCCAGAAGGTCCGCACCAGAGGCGCCGCTCAGTTCGGCGGCGGCAAAAGCGGCGGGCACCACCGGCGCGCTCGGGTGGAGGGAGCTGTCGGAATGCGTGTCGTCGAAGTCCAGCGAATGACCGAAGGCGCCGTTCAGCAGCGCGGCCGCCGCCGCGCCGTAACGCCGGTTCAGCCCGAAGACGGTGCAGGATCCGTCGCCGGCCAGCCCCAGCCGTTCGACCATGGCAAGGATCGAAGGGGTCGAATCCGCCTCGGCCGCCGCGCGAATGGCGGAACCTGTCAGGTCGGTAGCCAGCGCCAGCGCCCGGGCCGGCACCTCGGGCGGAAGGGCGGAGGTGGGCGTGTCGGCGGCAAAGGTGGCAAGGATGCGGGTGATCTGCATGGCTGTCTCGCTTATGCCAGGACACGGGCAAGGATCTGTCTGGCGCGATTTGCGACCGGCGCGTCGACCATCGCGCCGTCCACGACGGCGACACCGCCGCCGCCGGCTGCCTCCAGCACGCGCCTGGCCCAGGTCAGTTCGGCCTCCGACGGCGCGAAGGCGCGGCGTGCTGGAGGGATCTGCGCCGGGTGGATCAACAGTTTGCCGCCGAACCCCATCTCGATCGCGTGGGCGCAATCGCGGGCCAGCGCCTCGTCGTCATGAACGGAGGTCGTCACGCCGTCGACGGGCGCAGGCAATCCGGCAAGGCGCGAGGCGAGGACGATCCGCCCTCGTGCGAGCAGCAGCGATTGCGCGGTATGACCCATCGCCAGATCGGCGGCGAAGTCGATGGAGCCGAAAGCGATCCGCGCCGCGGCGCCGGCCACCTCGTCGATATTGGCAATCCCCCGCGCGGTTTCCACCAGCGCGATCACCGGAAGGCCTGTCGCTCCGGCCGCGCGGCGCAGGTTGTCCGCCCGTTCGGCCTTGGGCAGGATCAGCGCGGCCAGCGGCAGGCGCGCAGCGGCGGCGAGATCGGCGGCATGTTCTGCACTGCCGGTGGCGTTGATGCGCAGAAGGATCGGCACGTCGATGCCCGCCGCCGCGATCCCCTCGCTCAGCCCGTCGCGCGCCGCTGCTTTCGATGCTGGGGCGACCGCATCCTCCAGATCCAGGATCACCGCATCCGGCCCGGCAGCCACGGCCCTGGCGAAGCGGTCGGGCCGGTCGGCGGGAACGAAAAGCGGCAATGTGATCAGGGCGAGTGTCATCGGAAATCCGCTTCGGGCTTGCTGCCAAGGATGGCCGCCTCAGGGTATAATGAGAAATAGAGATTTGCGTGGGGTGGAATAAGCAAAAGATATATCAACTCCGCGCCGGGGGCATATATTTCCGTTATGACGGATCGAGGAAGGCGTTATTTGAAGTGATGGAGCCTTTCACCGATCTTTTCCCCGGAAAGATCGGGCCGCCCTGACGAAGCGCCCCGCAGCCCCGGGGAGGATGCGAAGGATGAGATGCACGGATCTGGAGGGGTTGCTGGTCGTCTCGGTGGAACAGGCGGTGGCCGCGCCTTATCTGTCGTCCCGGCTGGCCGAGGCGGGCGCCCGTGTGATCAAGATCGAACGGCCCGAGGGCGACTTTGCCCGCGGGTATGACCGGCTGGTGATGGGGGAAAGCGCCTATTTCGTCTGGCTGAACCGGGGCAAGGAATCGGTCTGCCTCGATTTGCGGGAAGAGGGCGCGCGGGCCACGCTGGCCGCGATGGTGGCCAGGGCGGACATCTTCATCCAGAATCTCGCGCCGGGCGCGATCGGCCGGATGGGCTTTGCCCCCGAAACCCTGCGGACCCGGCATCCCGGGCTGATCACCGTCTCGATCTCGGGCTATGGAGACGAGGGGCCGTCTCGCCGGCTGAAGGCCTATGACCTGCTGGTTCAGGCGGAAAGCGGTCTGTCCTCCATCACCGGCAACGAGGCCGGGATGGCGCGCGTGGGCATTTCAGTCTGCGATATCGCAGCGGGGATGACGGCGCATCAGGCGGTGCTTCAGGCGCTGGTCGTGCGGGGCCGCAGCGGGCAGGGACGCCGGATCGACGTGTCGCTGTTCCATGCCCTGACCGACTGGATGAATGTGCCCTATCTGCAATTCACCTATGGCGGCAAACTGCCCGACCGCAGCGGGCTGAACCACCCGACCATCGCCCCCTATGGCGCCTATGCGGGCGCCGACGGGCGGCCGATCCTGCTGGCGATCCAGAATGAACGCGAATGGCTTCGCTTTTGCGCCGAGGTGCTGGCAGCCCCCGAACTGGCCACGGACCAGCGGTTTGCCGACAATTCGGCCAGGGTTGCGCATCGCGACGCTCTGAACCTGCTGATCGGGGCTGCCTTTGCCGCCCTTGGTCGTGAAGAGGTCGCCGCCCGGCTCGAGGCGGCGCAGATCGCCTATGGGCGGATTTCGACCATGGAGGATTTGGCCGTCCATCCGCAGAACCGCTATGTCGAGGTGATGACGCCCGCCGGGCCGGTGCGGATGCTGGCCCCTGCCGTTCTGATCGACGGAGAGCCGGTCGATCCGGGTCCGGTGCCCGGGCTTGGACAGGATACCGCCGCGGTTCTGGCCGAATTCGCGCGGGGCTAAAGGGTCGGAGGGGCATAGCGCGCCACGCAGGATATTGCCCCGATCGCGGCGGCCGTCCGATCGGTGCGGGATTCCTCTCGGCTCCGTCGCGCTGCCCGCCCCCGATTGTCCGGCGCGGGAGATGGCGCGTCTGGCTGCCGGAGGACGGATTTGCATGACGGAGGCGCGGTCCCGATCCGCGGGGCGCTTGCCGCACGCGCGGCCGGGGAATAAGATCGGGCAATTCCTTCCCCCGCACGCATAACGGAAACCTATGGACGCCCGCCAGCTTCGCTATTTTGCCGCCATCGTCGAGCAGGGGTCTTTCTCGCGTGCGGCCGCGATTTTACATATCGCGCAGCCGGCGCTGTCGCTGCATGTCCGCAATATGGAGGCGGACCTCGGCACGCAGTTGCTGTTCCGCAGCCCCAAGGGCGTGGTCCCGACCGAGGCGGGCGCGATCCTGTTGCGCAATGCCCGTATCATCCTCGACCAGTTCGCCGTTGCCGAGGAGGAGATCCGCGGCCATCAGAACGATCCGGCGGGCGAGGTGCGCCTCGGCCTGCCCGGCACGATCGGCGAGATCCTTTCGGTGCCGCTGATCCGGGCGGCGCATCTGCGGTATCCCAGGATCAAGCTGCGCATCGCCGAGGCGATGAGCGGCTTCGTTCTGGAATGGATGCGCGAGGTGCGGATAGATCTGGCGGTGGTCTACCGTGACGTGACCGACCACGGCATCGTCACCACCCGCCTGCTGGAGGAAGAGCTACAGTTCTTCGGCCCCGCCGAAGATGCCGCGCGCCCCGATCTGCCGCCCTCGGGTCATGTGATGCCCTACGCGCTGATCTGCCGCCTGCCGCTGATCCTGCCCGGTCCCAGCCATGGCCTGCGCGAGCTTCTGGCGCGCCAGGCCCTGAGTTCGGGGCTGGAGCTGAACACCGTCGTGGAAGTGGATTCCTACGCCAATATCAAAGAGCTCGTGCGGACCGGCTTCGGCTATTCCATCCTGCCCGAGAACGCGATCTGCCGCGAGGCTGCGGCGGGCGCTCTGCGTAGCTGGAAGATCGGCGAGCCGGCTATCCTGCGCTCGGTCCACCTGGCGCATTCGGTCGAGAGACCGATGACCAATGCCGTCGCCGCGATTCAGCAACTGGCCAGCGAGACGCTGCGAGATCTTGCCGTGACGGGGCGGTGGGCCGGCGCGCGCGTCACCGCGCAGGATAGCGACGAAGGCTGATCTGTCCGGCGCAGCGGCGGATGGAGGGCCGGTGGCGGCGCTTTGCCATATAAGCTGCAATTGTTTTGCCCGTGCGTAGCCAGAACTTATTGGTATGGGGGCAAGCGAATTTCTGAATTTGCGCAAGGCCCTCGCTCCTTGCCAATATCGCCTTGCCTCCTCGCCGCGATGCGAGGGGACCAGGAGGAGGACGCCGGACATCGCCAGCCGAAATGCAGCCCCGCGAACGGGTGCTGCGCGCGGGTGTATTCCGACAGGAGGGCGGCACATGATCCACGATCTTCCCCGCGCGGCTGCGGTCATCCCCGCGCGCGGATATTTTGTCGACAACCGGTGGGAGCCGGTCTCGACCGGTCGCACGATCCCGGTCGTTGCGCCCGCCGAAGGCGTGGTCTTCGCTGAGATTTCCGCCGCTGGTCCACAGGATGTGGACCGCGCCGTGGCGGCCGCCCGCGCGGCCCGCGAGGATGGAGAGTGGTCGCGGCTTTCGCCGACCGACCGTGGACGGTTGCTGACCCGGCTGGGTGTGCTGATCCTTGAGAATTTCGACGAACTCGCCGCGCTGGAGGCGCGGGACTGTGGCAAGCCGATGCGGGCCGCGCGCGCCGACATCCAGACCGCGGCGCGCTATTTCGAATACTATGGGGGCGCGGCCGACAAGGTGCATGGCGAACAGATCCCCTTCATGAACGGCTATTACGTCACCGGCGAGCGCGAGCCGCTTGGCGTGACCGCGCATGTGATCCCCTGGAACTATCCGGCGCAGATGACGGGGCGGACCTTGGGGCCCGCGCTGGCGATGGGGAACGCGACCGTGCTGAAACCGGCCGAGGATGCCTGCATGACCGTGCTGCGCATCGCCGAACTGGCGGCCGTGGCGGGCTTTCCCCCGGGCGCGGTCAATGTGGTGCCGGGTTATGGGCATGAGGCGGGGGCCGCCCTGTCGGAACATCCGGGGATCGACTTCATCGCCTTTACCGGCTCGCCCCAGGTCGGCACGATGATCCAGACCGCCGCGGCGAAGAACCATATCGGCTGTGTGCTGGAACTCGGCGGCAAAAGTCCGCAGATCGTGTTCGAGGATGCCGATCTGGATGCGGCGGTGCCGGTGATCGTCGCGGCCATCGTGCAGAACGCCGGCCAGACCTGTTCGGCCGGCGCGCGGCTTCTGGTGCAGCGGTCGGTCTGGGACAAGCTGATCCCCCGCGTGGCCGAGCGCTTTGCTGCGATGCGTGCCGGATTGCCGGCTGACGAGCCCGATCTCGGCCCGATCATCAGCGCGAAACAGAAGGGCCGGGTCGAAGGCTATATCTCTCGCGCGAAAGAGGCCGGCGTGCCGGTGATCGCCGAGGGCGGGATGCACCCGAATGCGCCATCGGGCGGGTTCTATGTGCCGCCGGTCCTTTTCGGTCCGGTCGCGCGTGACGATGCGCTCGCCTTCGAGGAGGTGTTCGGCCCGGTTCTTGCCGCCCT
>JAATGA010000102.1 GCA_015654855.1 Rhodobacterales bacterium | reverse complement strand
TCACCGGGTTCCATTTCGGCAGCGCCGCCGCCGTGTAGGCGGCAACGTCCGTGATCATCCGCAAGCTGGGCGCGGGCGGGCAGATATAGGTCCCGCGCGAAAGGTATTCCTTGATGATGTCGTTCTGGACCGTGCCTTGCAGCTTTGCGATATCGGCGCCCTGTTCCCCCGCCACCGCGATATACAGCGCCAGCAGCCAGGGCGCCGTCGCGTTGATCGTAATCGAGGTGTTCATCTGTTCCAGCGGGATCTGATCGAACAGCGACCGCATATCGCCCAGATGGCAGACCGGCACGCCGACCTTGCCGACCTCGCCCCGCGCCAGTTCATGGTCGCTGTCATAGCCCGTCTGGGTGGGCAGGTCGAAGGCCACCGAAAGCCCGGTCTGCCCCTTGGCCAGGTTGCCACGATACAGCGCGTTCGAGGCGGCGGCGGTCGAATGGCCCGCATAGGTGCGGAACAGCCAGGGGGCATCCTTCGGCGACATTTCAACCTCCCGTGAATTGTGTTGGCAATTTTATTGCGCAGTAATTTCATTAGACGACACAATCGCACCCTGTCAACCGGGCTGCCGCGCTGCGGCATCGCTGCCCCGACGGGGTTCTGCGCGCACTAGGGGGATGCACGGACAGCGGTCTGTGGTCAGTCGCAAAGGAGCAACGCGCGGGGTTCCTGCGGGGATCCTCTGCGGATTTCGGTGTTTCCCGGCGCTTTGGGCACCGCTCGCAAGCCATTGTTGGATCGCAGATCTGACGTTGCGTTTGTGTGTGAAATAATATTGCTAATATGTATCAATCAATATTGTAATATTGCGCGCAAGATTATATCAATTCGCCATATCGCCGCGATTCTGCGCCGCGGCACGGGTAAGGAGGACGCCGGATGGCTCTGGATACGCACCCCGACATCGTGGCCTACGATGCACCGGTCAAAGACCTCTACGAGATCGGCGAGATGCCGCCGCTCGGCCATGTGCCGAAGCAGATGTATGCCTGGGCCATCCGGCGCGAGCGGCATGGCGAGCCCGATCAGTCCTTCCAGGTCGAGGTGGTGGACACCTGGAGGATCGACAGCCACGAGGTCCTGGTCCTGGTGATGGCGGCGGGGGTGAACTACAACGGTGTCTGGGCGGGGCTCGGGGTTCCGGTCTCGCCCTTCGACGGGCACAAGCAGCCGTTCCACATCGCCGGCTCCGACGCCTCGGGCATCGTCTGGGCCGTGGGCGACAAGGTGAAGCGCTGGAAGGTCGGCGACGAGGTGGTGATCCACTGCAACCAGGACGATGGCGACGACGAGGAATGCAACGGCGGCGATCCGATGTTTTCTCCCAGCCAGCGCATCTGGGGATACGAGACGCCGGACGGCAGCTTTGCCCAGTTCACCCGGGTGCAGGCGCAGCAGCTGATGCCGCGTCCGCGCCATCTGACATGGGAGCAGTCGGCCTGCTATACGCTGACGCTGGCGACCGCCTACCGGATGCTGTTCGGCCATGCGCCGCACGACCTGCAACCGGGGCAGAACGTGCTGGTCTGGGGCGCGTCGGGGGGCCTCGGCTCCTTCGCGATCCAGTTGATCAACACGGCGGGCGCCAATGCGATCGGCGTGATCTCGGAAGAGGACAAGCGCGAATTCGTCATGGACCTCGGCGCCAAGGGCGTGATCAACCGCAAGGAGTTCAACTGCTGGGGCCAGCTGCCGACGGTCAACACCCCCGAATACAACGACTGGCTGAAAGAGGCGCGCCGCTTCGGCAAGGCGATCTGGGACATCACCGGCAAGGGCGTGAACGTCGACATGGTGTTCGAGCATCCGGGCGAGGCGACCTTCCCGGTCTCCTCACTCGTCTGCAAAAAGGGCGGCATGGTGGTGATCTGCGCGGGGACCTCCGGCTTCAACTGCACCTTCGACGTGCGCTATATGTGGATGCACCAGAAGCGGCTGCAAGGCAGCCACTTCGCCCATCTGAAACAGGCGGCGGCGGCCAACAAGCTGATGTGCGAGCGCCGCATCGACCCTTGCATGTCCGAGGTCTTTCCCTGGGATGAGATCCCGCAGGCCCATGTGAAGATGCGCAGGAACCAGCACAAACCCGGGAACATGGCCGTTCTGGTCCAGGCCCCGCGTATGGGCCTGCGCACCTTTGCCGATGTGCTGGACGCCGGGCGCAAGGGGTAGGCCAGGAGGGGGCAGCGCCCCCTTCTTTGCATTTCATTCGGGCCACTGGCCTTGGCCCCTGCGCTCGCCTATTGTCCCGGCCATGCAGGCGCAGTTTCCCACCTTTTCGGACGATCAGGCCGAGGCCTTCGATCGTGTCGCGGCCGAGTTGATGTCGATGGGCATCGACCTTGACGAAGGCAGCCTGACCCCGCGTTTCGAGGGCAAATCGAGCGTACTCGCCGTGGTCGGCAAGGCCGGTTCCGGCAAGACCATGCTGCTCGCCAGCCTGACGAAGGCTCTGGTCGGGGCGGGGGTCGAGATCGTCTCGGGCGACTGGGAGGGCAAGCGACGCAAGGAGCGGCGGACGCTGGCGGTTCTGGCCCCGACCAACAAGGCGGCGAGCGTCTTGCGGCTGCGGGGCGTGCCCGCGACCACGATCCACCGCATCCTTTATACTCCCGTCTACGATCCGCAATATGAGAAGATCGCCGAATGGCTGGCCGGCCAGACCGAGCGGCCAGTGGTCGAGGGGCTGACGGATCAGGCGCTCGACCGGGCCTGGGCGTTTTATCAGACCGTGGCCTCGATCCCCGGGGCGCTGGCGGCGGCGGGGCTGCGCGGATCGGATTTCATCACCGGCTGGAAACGGCGGGAGGAACCGCTGGACGTGGGCTTCATAGACGAGAGTTCCATGCTCGACCAGCGGCAGTTCGACGACCTGCGCGAGATCTTTCCGACCCTGGTATTGTTCGGCGATCCGGCGCAGTTGGCTCCGGTGGGCCAGTCGGGCGAGATGGTTTTCGACAAGCTCGGCGACAGTCGCAAGCTGGTGCTGAACCGCATCCATCGCCAGACCGAAGGCAACCCGATCCTCGACCTCGCCCATGCGCTGTCGGACGACAGCCTGCGGTTCGAGGATTTCGAGCGCATGGTCGAGGATGCCGCGCGCAGGGACGACCGTGTTCTCTGGGCCGGGCGGGTGGATTCCGACCTGATGGCGCGTTCCCCGGTTCTGGTCTGGCGCAACCAGACCCGGATCCGGCTGATCAACGCCTTTCGCGCCGTGCATGGCGCGCCCGAGGATCAGCTTCTGCCCGGCGAGCCGCTGATCTGTGACGGGATCGAACTGCCGCTGAAGCATCGCAAAAAGCGCATCGACCTGGAGGCGCGGGGCCTGATCAAGGGGGCGCAGGTCATCTACCTCGGCCCCGGATCGAAACCGGGGTTCGCGCGCCTGCATGTGCTGGGGGCGGAGGAGCCGCAGCTTTCCGCCGCCTCGATCATCAAGATCGAAAAGCCGGGAGAGGAAGAGCCCTTCATTCCCTCTGCCGCCACGATGGGCGCGGCCTTTCTGCATGGCGCGGCCGTCACGATCCACAAAGCGCAGGGCTCGCAATGGGAGGAGGTGCAGGTCTTCGCCCCCGATATCTATGCCGCTGCCGCCTCGGGCCGGAGCGAGGCCGGGATGCCGATGTGGAAGCGGCTGGCATATGTCGCGATCACCCGGGCCGAAAAGCGTCTGCACTGGGTCGTGCGCGCCTGCCTCGCCCGGCCGCGCCAGGGGCTGAGCATTGCCGATCTGCGCGGTGGGCCGGCGCAGCTTACCCTGACCGGTGGCGACGAAACGGCACAATGACCGGTGCCGCTGCATATCGGCGATGCGCGTTTGCCGGCGCGGCTTGACCTTCCGCCGGCTCTGACCCAACAATGTCGCCCGCTGTCGGCGCCCTTCGGGCGGGGCGGCCCGGAGGCGGGCGGAAGTGCCCTGCGATCACGAGGGAGTTTCGACCGGATCTTCCGGGAATATTTCAGGGAATCGCTTTTCTCGCCACCGGCTCACGGGCTCGCGCCGATGCGTCGCCCCGCCTTACCAGGGAGTATCCATGTATCTTCGTTCGACGCTTTGCACCGTGTCCTTTCTGGCGCTGACCTCCGCCGCTTTCGCCGCGCCGGCGACGCAAGAAGGGGCCGCGCGCCTGACCACCGCTTTCCAGACATATTTCACCACGACCCCCGGCGTGGTTTCGGTCACGCCCGAGGGCGAGACCTATCTGCTGAAGCTTGATTTCGCGCCACTGACCGCCAGCATCCCAGCCGAAACCGGAAAGCTCGACGTCAGCCCGCTGGCCTATGTGCTGATCGACAAGGGCGACGGCACCTGGGGCGTCACCGAGAACCAGGCGGTCACTGTCAGCTTCGACTTTCCCGGTGTCAGCAAGACCAGCTATGTGATCGGCAATCTGACCTCGGACGGGGTCTGGGACGAAGCGCTCGGCGCATTCGTCAGCCAGAGCGCGACGATGACCGATATCGCCAGCGAGCAGATCGGCTATGGCCCGGACGGCAAAGAACAAAGCCGCAGCACCGACCGGATCGCCACGGCCACGGCCGAGACCAAGGGCACGGCCGCGACGACCGGCGGTGTCGATGCCACGTTGCATTCCGTCGTCACCGGTGGCTCGCAGATCGCGCAGATCACCATGGCGCCCGATCAGCCGCCGATGCAGATCGCCGCGACCTATGAAACCGCCACGACCGACGTCACCATCGCGGCGCTGAAGACGCATGAGCTTTACGCGCTCGCCGGCTGGGGCGTGGCCCATCCCTCGGAGGCGGCGGTCAAGGCATCGCAGGACGAGCTTCGGGGTCTGCTGACCACGGCGCTGCCGCTG
>JAATGA010000053.1 GCA_015654855.1 Rhodobacterales bacterium | reverse complement strand
GCGGAAACCGTGCGCCCGGCGCTGAGCGACTGGCTGGCGGCACAACCCGAATAGGGTTCAGTTCTTCAGGCGCGCTGCCGGGGCCATCGCCTCGTGAAAGGCGGCCGTCACATCCTCGGCCCCATAGGTCACGGCCAGCCGCAGCAGCGCGAAACGGATCGCCGCAATCTCGCGATACCAGTTCAGATAGGCCGCGTTCAGCGCCGCCCCGGTGATCGCGCCGATAACCGGCACCGATTGCGCGGCGAGCTTCTGCCCGATGGCCAATCCCAGACGCGGCGCGACGGTGGCGATCACCTTCTGCACCGCCGCCCCGGTCAGCGTCAGCCTCGCCGACAGAAAGGCCGTGTTCACCCCGTCATCCGCCGCCAGCGGGCTGCCCGCGCCAAAGATGCGCAGACATTCCGCCCGGATCGCGGGATCGTCCGGGTCGAAGCCCGTGGCCGCCGCCTCGCGCCGGATGGCGTGCAGGATCAGCGTGACCGACACCGGCAGTTCGGCCAGCGACGAGGCAAGTCCCCCCACGCCGCCCGCCGCCCCCGACAGCACCGCCGCCGCCAGCGGCCCGTGCCGCCCCAGATCCGGCGCGCGCCGCCCCCGGGCCGCCAGATCATGCGCCCGTTCCAGCGCGGCGGAGACGGCGCGGTCGATCCTCTCGCGCACGGGTTTGGGGATCACCGCCATCTGGCTCTCCAGCGAGCCGCCCAGGCGGTTGACGATCGAAATGACCGGTCCGTTCGCGCGCCGGTAGCGCGCGGCAAGCGCCGCGATCTCATGGGCCAGGGCAGGTTCGGTCGGGACGGGCAGATTCATGGTGCTCATGGCAAAGATATTGGGACCGCCGCCCCCCTTCGCAATCCCCTGCCCTGTAGAGAGAAGGCGACAGACGCCCCCATCATTCCGGCAAAAATATCCTCGGGGGGTGAATCGGCCCGGTCACGGTCCAAGAGGGGGGCAGACAGCCCCCTTCGCCGCATCCGGCATCACGTCGCCTTGGTCACCGCCCCCGCGACCCCGTCCCAGGCGCCCTTGCGCAATTCAAGCCCCAGCACCCGCTCGGGGTTGGTCGGCGGCGGCATGACCACCTTGTCCAGCTTGCGAAAACCGAAGCGCGAGTAATAGGGCGCGTCGCCGACCAGCATCACCCTCTCCCAGCCGAGCCGCCGGGCCTCGGACAGGGATTCGTTGATCAGCAGGCCGCCCAGCCCCTCGCCCTGGCGGGTCGGGTGCACCGCGACAGGGCCGAGCAACAGGACATCGCGCCCGTCGACCTCGACCGGCCAGTAGCGGATCACGCCGGCGAGCGTCCCGTCGCCGTCGCGCAGCACCAGGCACAAAGCCGCCACCGTCGGCACTCCGTCGCGCAGGCGATAAGAGGACAAAGCCGTCCGCCCCGGTGCGAAGCACAGGTCGTAAAGCGCCTCGACCTCCCACCAGTCGGCGTCGGTCTCCTCTTCCAGACGATACATCGGCAAATTCCCTGCCAAAGCCCCGAAACGAACCGCCGCGCCGCGGCCCGGCCTGCCGCATCGCGCCGGTCCGCGCGAATCCGAAGGGCGAATCCGTTTGTGCGCGCCGTAACATGAGCTTACCCCATGAGCAAACTTCCAGATGGATGCCGCGCATGTTCTACCGCCCCGCCGAAGGCCACGGCCTGCCGCACAACCCGTTCAACGCCATCGTCTCGCCCCGCCCGATCGGCTGGATCGCGACGCGGGGGACCATGGGCGACAATCTCGCGCCCTATTCCTTCTTCAACGCGGTGGCCTATGTGCCGCCGCAGGTGATCTTCGCCTCGACCGGATCGAAGCACAGCCTGGCCAATATCCGCGAGACCGGGGTTTTCGCCGTCAATATCGTGGCCGAGGCGGCCTTGGTCGCGATGAACGAAACCTCGGCCGCCGTCCCGGCCGGGGTGGACGAATTTGCGCGGGCCGGGATCGAAAAGACCGAATGCACCACGATCGGCTGTCCCCGTGTCGCCAACGCGCCCGCGACGCTGGAATGCCGCCTTGTCCAGGTGATCCCGCTGCTTGGCCGCGACAACTGGCTGGTGCATGGCGAGGTCACGGGCGTCCACCTGCGCGACGATTGCATCGTGGCGGGCCGGTTCGACGTGACGCGGTTCAATCCGGTCGGCCGACTTGGCTACCGCGATTATTCGGTGGTGCGCGATGTCGTGGAACTCGCCCGCCCCGGCGAGGAATGACGGCAAACCGGCGCGCGCAAAGGGCTTTCGCCTGCCCGCGCGCTCGCCTAACCTCGCCCGGCCAGACGAAAGGGACAGCAGGATGCAGACCATGATCGGCGTGATCGGCGGATCCGGTCTTTACCGGATCGAGGGGCTGGAGGGTGCTTCGTGGGTGAAGGTGAAATCACCCTTCGGCAAGCCCTCGGACGAAATCCTGCTGGGCCGGATCGGCGGGATCGCGGTGGCCTTCCTGCCCCGGCACGGGCGCGGGCATGTCCATACCCCGACCTCGGTGCCCTATCGCGCCAATATCGACGCGCTGAAGCGGCTCGGCTGCACCGATGTGATCGCGGTTTCCGCCGTGGGCAGCTTGCGCGAGGATTACCGGCCGGGCGATTTCGTCATCGTCGATCAGTATATCGACCGCACCTTCGCCCGCGAAAAGTCGTTCTTCGGACCCGGGCTTGTCGGCCATGTGGGCTTCGCGCATCCGACCTGCCCCCGCCTCGGGGATGCCTGCGAGGCCGCGGCCCGCGCCGCCGGCGTCACCGTGCATCGAGGCGGCACCTATCTGGCGATGGAGGGGCCGCAGTTCTCCACCCTCGCCGAATCGCGGATGTATCGGGCCTGGGGCGCGGATGTGATCGGCATGACCGGGATGCCCGAGGCGAAACTCGCCCGCGAGGCCGAGCTTTGCTATGCCAGCGTCGCCATGGTCACCGATTACGACTGCTGGCACCCCGACCATGATGCGGTCGATGTGGCCCAGGTCATCGCCACGCTGAACGCCAATGCGGGCCATGCCCGCGATCTGGTCGCGGCGCTGCCTGGCCTTTTGGGGCCTGACCGCGCCCCCTGCCCGCATGGCTGCGACCGCGCGCTCGACACCGCGATCATGACCGCGCCCGACAAGCGCGATGCGGATCTGGTCGGGATGCTCGACGCCGTGGCGGGCCGCGTTCTTAAAGGGTGACGGCGATGAAGAGTGTCAGGGATTACATCCGCACCATCGTGGATTTCCCGCATGAGGGGATCCTGTTCCGCGACGTGACCACGCTCTTCGCCGATCCGCGCGGGTTTCGGATCTGCATCGACCAGTTGCTCGAACCCTGGGCCGGAATGCGCATCGACAGGGTGGCGGGGCTGGAGGCGCGGGGCTTCATCCTCGGCGGCGCGGTCGCCCATCAACTCTCGACCGGCTTCGTCCCGATCCGCAAGAAGGGCAAGCTGCCCGGCGCGACGATCAGCGAAGCCTACCAACTGGAATACGGCGAGGCCGTGGTCGAGGTGCATGACGACGCCATGCTGCCGGGCGAGCGCATTCTGCTGGTCGACGACCTGCTGGCAACCGGCGGCACCGCCGAGGCCGGCATCCGCCTGATCGAACGGCTGGGGGCGCGCGTCGCCGGCTGCGCCTTCGTCGTCGACCTGCCCGACCTCGGCGGTCGCGCGCGACTGGAACGGATGGGGATGGAGGTCCATGCCCTCTGCGCCTTCGACGGCAAATAGGGCGGAGCGGGCCTGACGGCCCGCAAGCCTTTCGCCTCGCGGGCGCGGGGACGCGCCCGCTCAGGCGCCTCCGGCGGGGAGATTTATACAGCGAGGATGGCCGGGAACATGAAGGCGAAACCGCCCTTCCTTCCTGCCTCCATCCTCTCTGCACAAATCTCCCGGGGGTGAGCCGCAACGCGGCGAGGGGGCAGCGCCCCCTCCCTTCCCTTCGGCCCGGCGGCTCAGGTGAGCACGGCGCCCGGGTTCATGATCCCTTTCGGGTCCAGCGCGGTCTTGATCGCCCGCATCGCCGCCAGTTTCGCCGCATCGCCGTAACGGGTCAGATCGTCGACCTTCAGCCGGCCGATACCGTGCTCGGCACTGACCGAGCAGTCGAGATCATGGACCAGATCGTGGACGATCCGGGTCAGCGCCTCTGCCTGCGCCGCATAGTCCTTGCGGGTCCGGCCCTTCGCCGGGAAGAGGTTGAAATGCAGATTGCCGTCGCCGAGATGGCCGAAGGCGTTGATGCGGATGTCGGCGACCCGCGCCAGCGCCTGCGGTGCGCGGGCGAGAAAATCGGGGATCTCCGACAGCGGCAGCGAGACATCGTGGCTCGCGATGGCGCCGATGTTGCGGTTGGCCTCGGGGATCGTTTCGCGCAGCAGCCACAATTCCTTGCGCTGGCCTTCGCTGGCCGCGACGATGCCGTCGGTGACGAGGCCCGCCTCCATCGCATCGGCGAGGAAGGATTCGAGCGCCTCTTCCGCCGGGCCTGCGGCTTGCGGAAAGCCGATCTCGGTCAGCACCATCCAGTCGGGCAGCGGCGACAGCGGGATGCGGATATACGGCATCGTCTCGGCGATGAAGTCGAAGCCCTGGCGGTGGATCAGTTCGAAAGCCGTCACCGTCTGGCCGAAGCGCGCGCCGGCGCGGGCGAGCAGTTCCAGCGCCGCCCGGGGCGAGGGCACGGCCAGCAGCGCGGTCGATTCCGATGCGGAGCGCGGAAAGAGGCGCAGCGCGGCGGCGGTGATGATCCCCAGCGTGCCCTCGGCCCCGATCAGCAGGTTCCTGAGGTCATAGCCGGTGTTATCCTTCCGCAGCCGCTTCAGCCCGTGGAAGACCGAACCGTCGGGCAGAACCGCCTCGATCCCGAGGCACAGGTCGCGGGCATTGCCGTAGCGCAGCACGTTCAGCCCGCCGGCATTGGTCGAAAGGTTGCCGCCGATCCGCGCGGTCCCCTCGGCGGCGAGCGACAGCGGGAACAGCCGGTCGATCCCTGCGGCCGCCGCCTGCACATCGGCGAGGATCGCCCCCGCCTCGGCGATCAGCACGTTCTCTTCCGCCCAGGTCCCCCGGATCGCGTGCATCCGTTCGAGCGAGACGATCAGCGGGTCGCCCGAGGGCGCGATCTGCCCGGCGACGAGGCCGGTGCCGCCGCCGTAAGGCACGATTCCCACCCCCTCCGCCGCGCAGGCGCGAACGATGGTCGCGACCTCTTCAACCGTATGCGGCAGGGCCACGGCGCCGGCGCTTCCCTGCCATTTGCCGCGCGGCTCCTCCAGATAGCGCGGCTCGGGCGGGCGCAGCGTATCGGGCGGCAGGGCCGCGGCCAGACGGGCGAGGAATGCGGGGGTCGCGGGATTCGGCATGGGCGGGACTCCTTCCCTGCCAGCCCTAGCGCGAGGTCGCGCGGGGCGAAAGCCTCAAGGCTCCCACGAGGGGCGCAGAACGATGATCGTCGGGCGATCGGGCAGCGTGTGGAGCGACAGTTCGAGGTCCGGCGCCTCGGGGCGCTGCACGTCGAAATCGCGGCCCATATCGGCCAGGAAGGTTTCCAGCGACGCGCCCGAGAACCAGTGCATCGGCAGCACGACCGAAGATCGCAGGCGGCGGATCACCTTCTCCATCTCTGGCACGGCCATAGTATAGCCGCCGTCCACCGGCACCATCACCACGTCGAGCCGGCCGATCGAGGCGTATTGCAGCGCATCGGGTTCGTGATGCAGGTGGCCGAGATGGCCGATGCACAGGCCCGCCACCTCGAAGATGAAGATCGAATTGCCGTCCTTGCGCACGCCGCCCGACCAGTCGCGCACATCGGTGGTGACGTTCCTGACCAGCATCTCGCCGAGGTCGAGCTCGTGTTCGGCGGCGCTGCCATCCTCGGTCCAGCCGCGCAGGACATGGGGGATTTCCGGGTCGGGCCGGTCGGTCCAGTGGGTGCCATGGGCGTTGTTCATCGTCACCACATCGGGCCGTTTCGAGATCGGGCCGAGGTTGCCGGTGAAATCGGTCGCGGCGAAAAGGCCGCCGCTGGTTTCCAGTGCGAAGGTCGCATGGCCGACAAAGCGGATGCGGACGGAATCGGCGACCAGAGGGTCGCCGAATTTCGCGGGCATCACCCGCTCGATATCGCGGGCGAGCGCGATGCAATGGCTGGGGATCCGGGCGGGGCGCACCCCGGCCTCGGGCGCGGTGCCGATCCCCGGCAGGGTCGGAGTGCCGACCTGGGCCGGTGCGGCATGGGGCGCGAGGCAAAGCGCGATCGGCAGGGCAAGGGTAAGGACTGGGCAGCGGGCGCGCGGCATATGTGGTCCTCCGTCATGGCAGGTTTGCAGCCTGACACAACGGTGGGCCGAACCCGCGATCACAGTTTGCTGAACGGGCGATGGCGCACGGGTCCGCCGCCGCCTTCTGCCCGGAAATCGGGCGCCGGGTGTCAGTCGAACCGGCGCCGCGCGTCCAGAGCAAGACCGGTGCCGACGCTGCCCAGCATGTCACCCGTGGCAATCCGCGCGTCCGGCAGCGCCTCGCGCACCATGGCGACCAGGGCGGGCAGATGCGAGGAGCCGCCAGTCATAAAGACCGTACCGATCCGGTCGGCTGCCAGTCCCGACTGCAACAGCGTCTCTCCGATCAGCGCACGGATGCGCTCCAGCGCCGGGGCAATGGCGGCATCCAGCCTTTCCCGCGTCAGCATCGGGTTCGGGCCTTTGGTCAGCTCATGCAGCGCCAGCCGCACGGCGGGCGCATCGGTCAGGGCGATCTTCGCCTCTTCTACCCGCATGGCGAGCGCATGGCCGGCATGGGCGGCGAGGATGCCCCGCAGCCGGTCGATCAGTTCGGGTCGGTCCGCCTCGGCGGCCAGCGCCTTGAGGTCGGCCATGGTGCGGGCGGTGTAGACGAAGTTGATCCGGTGCCAGGTTGCGAGGTCATGGAAAATATGGCGCGGCATGGTGCCCTGGCCACCTTTGGTGGTGGCGCCATAGCCCAGATGCGGCATGACCTCGGCCAGCGACAGCAGGCGGTCGAAATCGGTGCCGCCGACCCGGATCCCGCCATTGGCGAGGATGTCGCCCTGCCGGTCCGCCGCCCGTGCCCGGTCGGGCGACAGCCGAAGGATCGAAAGGTCGGACGTGCCGCCGCCGATGTCGAAGACCAGAACCAGTTCTTCGCGAGCAACCCCCTGCTCGTAATGCAGCGCCGCCGCGACGGGTTCATACTGGAACTCGACATGGGCGAAGCCATGCGCCCGCGCGATGGCGTCGAGCGCCGCCTCGGCCCGCGCATCGCCCGCCGGATCGCCATCGGCGAAATGGACAGGCCGGCCCAGAACCACCCGGTCGATCCCCGGCGCCGCCACATCCAGCTTTGCCCGCAGATGGCCAAAGAATCGCCCTACCACATCGCGGAAGGTGACAAGCCGCGTGCCGATCCGCGTGCGCTCGTCGATCAGCGAGGAGGAAAGCGTGCTCTTCAGCCCGCGCATCAGGCGGCCCTCTTCGCCCTCGACATAGGCCCGGACCGCGGCCCGGCCAAAGACCGGGGCGGCGGTGTCCGCCTCCCAGAAAATCGCCGAGGGGATGGTCGCGGCCTCGCCCTCCACCGGGATCAGCCGGGCGGTCGCGCTGTCGGCCAGGCCGACGGTGGAATTCGAGGTGCCGAAGTCGATGCCGGCGAAAACGGAGGTCATAGGTGCTGCCTGGGAACCGGGGAAGGCGCGCGGGGTAGCCCGGGGCGCGCGGCGATGCAAGGCTCGTGAAGAAAGAAAGGGGGGCTGTCCGCCCCCTCCTGGCCCGTAACCGGGCCAGTTTACGCCCCAGGGTATTTTTCCCAGGATGAAAGACGGGAAAGATAAGGGAACCCGGTGCCGCGCGCACGCCGCCTTTCCCTTTCATCCCGGGGAAAATTTCCTCGCCAAAGGCGCAGAGGAAGCGGTCGACTGCTCGCTGACGACCCCAAAGGAGTGCCGCGCCCGCAGGCGCGGCGCGATCCGGCTCAGCGGATTTTCAGCGTGGCGAGACCGATCAGCGCCAGGATCAGCGAGATGATCCAGAAGCGGATGACGATCTGCGCCTCACCCCAGCCCTTTTTCTCGAAATGGTGGTGGATCGGCGCCATCAGGAAGACCCGGCGTCCTGTGCGCTTGAAGTAGAGGACCTGGATGATCACCGACAGAGCCTCGACCACGAAGAGGCCGCCGACGATGGCCAGCACGATTTCATGCTTGGTGCAGACCGCCATGGCGCCGAGCGCGCCGCCGAGGGCGAGGCTGCCGGTGTCGCCCATGAACACCGCCGCCGGGGGGGCGTTATACCACAGGAACCCGAGGCCGCCGCCCACCAGGGCCGCGACGAAGATCAGCAATTCCCCGGTGCCCGGCACATAGTTCACGCCCAGATATTCGGTGAAGTCGGCGCGGCCCACAGCATAGGCGATGGCGCCAAGGGTCGAGGCCGCGATCATCACCGGCATGATCGCCAGACCGTCGAGCCCGTCGGTCAGGTTCACCGCGTTGGCCGCGCCCACGATCACGATCATGCCGAAGGGCACGAAGAACCAGCCCAGGTTGATCAGCAGGTTCTTGAACAGCGGCACCGCCAGTTGGTTCGTCAGCCCGTCGGGATGGAACCGCGCCGCCGCATAGGCCGCCAGCGCCGCGATCACCAGGCCCGAGATGAACCGCACCCGGCCCGAGACGCCGCGCGTGTTCTGCTTCGTCACCTTAGCGTAATCGTCGGCGAAACCGATCAGGCCGAAGGCCACCGTCACCAGCATGACGATCCAGACGTAAGGGTTGTCCAGCCGCGCCCAGAGCAGCGTCGAAACGATCAGCGCCGACAGGATCAGCAGGCCCCCCATCGTCGGCGTGCCGGCCTTGGCGAAATGGGTCTGCGGCCCGTCGGCGCGGATCGGCTGGCCCTTTTTCTGTTTGCGCCGCAACAGGTCGATCAGCGGCCGTCCGAACAGGAAGCCGAAGACCAGCGCCGTGAAAAACGCCGCCCCCGCCCGGAAGGTGATGTAGCGGAACAGGTTGAAGACATCGCCCCCGTCCGAAAACTCGGTGAGCAGATACAGCATCAGTCGTTCCCCTGTTTCGTCGCCGGCGCGGCTTGCCCCAATTTGCGAAGAGCGTCAACGACAAGGCTGACCTTGATCCCCTTGGAGCCCTTCACCAGCACGATGTCCCCCGCATCGGCCAGATGGCGGACACGCGGCAGAAGCTCCGCCGCCGTCTCGACCTGCTCGCCCCGCTGGTGGCGCGGCAACGCCTGCCACAGGGCGCGCATCCGGGGGCCGACGCAATGGATCACCGCGATCCGGTCGAGGCCGGGATGGCGGGCGATCTCGGCGTGCAGCGCGATCTCGTCGGGGCCGAGTTCCAGCATGTCGCCCAGAATGGCGATGCGGCGTCCCGGCTCGATCCGCCCCTCGCCGTCGCGCGGATTGGCCGCGATCAGCACATCGAGGCTGGCCGCCAGCGAGGCCGGATTGGCGTTGAAGGCGTCGTCGATCAGATCGAACCCCGTCTCCTCCACCGGGTCGAGCGTGATGCGTTCCCGCGTCCCCCGCCCCGCCGGCGGCAACCAGCGGCCGATGTCGAGCGCGGCGAGCGTCGGGTCGCAGCCCAAAGCCCCGGCCACCGCCAGCGCGCCAAGCGCGTTCAGGGCGAAATGCCGCCCCGGCGTCGCGATCTTGTAGAGGAAGGGCACGCCGTCGTGCGTCGCCCGGGCAACGGAGGTCTCATCCGCGATCCGGGCCGAGGTCAGACGCCAGTCGGCACCCTCTGCCTCGCCGAAGAGGATCACGCGCGCGCCGGTTGCCGCCGCCTTCGCCGTCAGGATACCGGTGACGGGCAGATCGACGGGCAGGACGGCGGTGCCGCCCGGCGCGATCCCGTCGAGGATCGCGGCCTTTTCCTCGGCGATGCCTTCGAGCGAGCCGAAGGCCTCAAGATGCGCGGGGGCGACGGTGGTGATCAGCGCCACATGCGGCCGGGTCAGACGGGCGAGCGGCGCGATCTCGCCGGGGTGATTCATGCCGATCTCGATCACCGCGAAATCGGTGTCGGCGGGCATCCGGGCCAGTGTCAGCGGCACGCCCCAATGATTGTTGTAACTCGCCTCGGCGGCATGGACGCGGCCCTGGCCGGACAGGACGGTGCGCAACATCTCTTTCGTCGAGGTCTTGCCGACCGAGCCGGTGACGCCGACCACTTTGGCGCGGGTCCGGGCGCGACCGGCGGCGCCGAGACGACCGAGCGCCCCCAGCACATCGTCGACGATGAGGAGCGGCGCGTCGGGGGAAACCCCCTCTGGGACGCGAGAGACGAGCGCGGCGGCGGCCCCCTGCGCCAGGGCCTGCGCAACGAAGTCATGCGCGTCGCGGATGTCCTTCAGCGCGACGAACAGGTCGCCGGGTTGCAGGCTGCGGGTGTCGATCGACACGCCGGTCGCGGTCCAGTCGGCGGTCGCGCGGCCATGGGTGGCGGCGGCGGCCTCGGCGGCGGTCCACAGGGCGGTCATGCGCGTGCCTCCGGCTGAGGGCGAAGGCGGAAGGCCGGAGCACCGGCGGGTGTCGCGTGCGGGGGCATCAGATCGCTCCGTCAAGGGCGGCAACGGCGATGCTGGCCTGCTCAGCATC
>JAATGA010000066.1 GCA_015654855.1 Rhodobacterales bacterium | reverse complement strand
GGATCGGCCAGCCCTCGGTGCCGATGTCGCTCGCTCCCGGCGGCGCGTTCTTCCTGGGGTTGAAGATCGGGCGGCGGTCCGCAGACCTGATCCTTGTCGATTTCCTGGGCGCGGTGCGGGCGAAAGAGCGGCAGATCTACCCCTGGCCCACGCCCGAAGGGGTGATCGGCTTCGCCACGGCCGCCGCCACGCGGCTGACCGCGACGCTGACACCGGGCGAGGCGGCGCGGATCGCGGGCCTGGGCGTCGCCATGCCCTTCGAGCTTTGGTCCTGGGTCAACCTGGTCGGCGCGCCTCAGGCCGAGATGGATGCCTGGCGGCAGGTCGACATCGCGGCGGAACTGACGGCGGCCACCGGGCTGACGGTGCATATGCAGAACGACGCCACCGCCGCCTGCGGGGCCGAACTGGTCTTCGGCAAGGGCGAACGGCCGCGCGATTTCCTGTATTTCTACTTCGGTTACTTCATCGGCGGCGGGCTGGTGCTGGACGGGCGGCTGTTCACCGGGCGAACCGGCAACGCGGCGGGGGTCGGGCCGATGCCGGTCCCCGGCCCCGACGGGCGGATGCAGCGGCTGATGTCGGTGGCCTCGATGTGGCCGCTGGCCCGCGCGCTGGAGGCGGAGGGCGTGTCCTCGGATGCGATCTGGGAATTTCCCGACCGCTGGCACTTTCCCGAGGCGGTGGTCGAGGCCTGGATCGGCGAAGCGGCGGCGGGCCTCGCATCCGCGATCCTGTCCGCCTCGACCCTGCTGGAACTGGACGCCGTGCTGATCGACGGCTGGATGCCGGTCGAAATCCGCGCGGCCCTGGTCGCGCGCACCCGGGCCGCGCTGCATCGCATGGATCTGGCCGGGATCGACCCGCCCCGGATCTGCGAGGGCAGCGTCGGGGCCGAAGCCCGCGCGCTCGGCGCTGCCGCCGTGCCGCTGGCACAGCGCTATCTGGTCGATCCCTGACCCCGGGTCAACGGCCCGCGTCGAAGGCCCGCCCCTTGCCTGCGCACGCGCCCCATGCGACTCTTCCTGGCGAAGACCCGAGGGGGATCATCCGTGACCGCAACCGCTCCCGACCTGATCGCGCGGCATCTGCCGCAGCTTGCGCATCCCCGCAATCCAGGGATGGTGCTGGACCTCGACCTGGTGGCGCGCGCCGTGGCCAATACCTCGGCCATCGAGCGTCGGGTGGCGAGCCTGCCCGGCCGCCGTTCGGTCAAGAAGGACTGGCAGGCCGCGTGGCTGTGCAAGGCGGTCAGCCTGATCGACCTGACCACCCTGTCGGGCGACGATACCGAGGGGCGGGTGCGCCGCCTGTGCGCCAAGGCCCGCCAGCCGGTCGCCCCGGCGATCCTCGAGGCATTGGGGATGGAGGGCCTGACCGTGGCCGCCATCTGCGTCTATCACGACATGGTGGCGACGGCGGTCACGGCGCTTGAAGGCACGGGCATTCCCGTCGCCGCCGTCTCGACCGGCTTTCCCGCGGGCCTTTCGCCCTATCGCCTGCGCCTTGCCGAGATCGGCGAAAGCGTGGCTGCGGGCGCGGCGGAGATCGACATCGTGATCTCGCGCCGCCATGTGCTGACCGGCAACTGGCGGGCGCTTTACGACGAGATGGCGGAAATGCGCGCGGCCTGCGGGGCGGCGCATATCAAGGCGATCCTCGCCACCGGAGAGTTGGGCAGCTTGCGCAATGTCGCGCGGGCGAGCCTTGTCTGCATGATGGCGGGGGCGGATTTCATCAAGACCTCGACCGGGAAAGAGGCGGTCAACGCCACCCTGCCCGTCAGCCTGGTGATGATCCGCGCGATCCGGGATTATGCCGACCTCACGGGTGTGAGGGTCGGCTACAAACCCGCCGGCGGGATTTCCAAAGCGAAGGATGCGCTAGTCTATCTGTCGCTGATCAAAGAGGAGTTGGGCGAGCGCTGGTTGCAGCCCGACCTGTTCCGCTTCGGCGCTTCGAGCCTGCTCGGCGACATCGAACGGCAGCTCGACCATCATGTGACGGGGCAATATTCGGCGGGGTTTCGCCATGCGATGGCGTAATCCGGC
Organism: Rhodobacterales bacterium; assembly: GCA_015654855.1. GTDB lineage: Bacteria > Pseudomonadota > Alphaproteobacteria > Rhodobacterales > Rhodobacteraceae > JAATGA01. The sequence goes on along the minus strand of JAATGA010000066.1, from coordinate 438 downwards.
GCACGCGGGCCTGCGTCCGGCCAACCCCGGCACATTCGCTATGGAAGAAGAGACGTTCCGGTGACGATCAGGGATATTTTCGAGCGCATGGATTATGGCCCCGCTCCCGAGAGCGCAACCGAGGCGCTGGCCTGGATCGTGGGCCATGGGACGCGGTTCGGACACTGGATCGACGGAGGGTTCGCGCCTGTCGGGACGGTGTTCGCGACGCGGAATCCGGCCACCGGGGCATTGCTCGCCGAGGTGGCGCAAGGCAGCACGGCGGATGTGGACCAGGCCGTCGCATCGGCGCGGCGGGCGCAGGCGAAATGGGCAAAGCTGCCCGGGCACGCCCGGGCGCGGGTGCTTTATGCACTGGCCCGCCTGGTGCAGAAGCACGCGCGCCTTTTCGCGGTGCTGGAAACGCTCGACACCGGCAAGCCGATCCGGGAAAGCCGC
>JAATGA010000330.1 GCA_015654855.1 Rhodobacterales bacterium | reverse complement strand
GATGGACACGCCGGTCGCAGGCACCGACTGGCCGGTGAAGCGCTTGACCAGATCGTCATAGCGCCCGCCGCCCGCGACCGAGCCGAACTGCCGGTTGCGGCCCTTTTCGTCGAAGATCTCGAAGGTCAGTTCGGCCTCGAACACCGGCCCGGTGTAATAGCCGAGGCCCCGCACCACCGCCGGGTCGATCTGGATACGGTCGGGGCCATAGCCCTGACGGTCCAGCAGATCGGCGATGGTTTCAAGCTCGGCGACGCCCTCGGCCCCGGTGGCAGAGGTGCCCACCAACTCGCGCAGGCGGGCCGTCGTGGCCGCCCCTGTCTCGCGTTTCGCCGCCATGAAGCCCATGACCACATCGGCCTGTTCGTCGGAAAGGCCCGCGCCTTTGGTGAAATCGCCGGATTCGTCCTTGCGGCCTGCGCCCAGCAGGGCGCGGACGCCAATCTCGCCCAACCGGTCGATCTTGTCGATGGCACGCAGCACGATGCCGCGCTCCTCCTCGAACCGCGCGGGGTCGGTGGGATCCAGAACGCCGGCCACCTCCATCACGCCGTTCAGGATTTTGCGGTTGTTCACCCGCACGATGTAATCGCCGGCGAGGCCCAGGTCCTCGAACACATCCGACAGCATGGCGCAGATTTCGGCATCCGCCGCGACCGAAGGCGCGCCGACCGTATCGGCGTCGCATTGGTAGAACTGGCGGAACCGGCCCGGCCCCGGTTTCTCGTTCCGCCAGACCGGCCCGGTCGTATAGCGGCGATAGGGGGCGGGCAGGTCGTTTCTGAACTGCGCCGCGACCCGCGCCAGCGGGGCCGTCATATCGTAGCGCAGCGCCAGCCAGTCGCCGTCGTCCTGAAAGGCGAAGACCCCCTCGTTCGGCCGGTCCACATCGGGCAGGAATTTCCCCAAAGCCTCGACCGTTTCGACCGCGCTCGTCTCCAGCGGGTCGAAGCCGTAGCGATGGTAGACGGCGGTGATCCGGTCCAGCATCGCCTTGCGCTCGGTGACATCGGCGCCGAAATAGTCGCGAAAGCCTTTGGGCGGCTCGGCGCGGGGACGGCGGATCTTGCCTTCGGACATGGGAAACCCCTTGCTTCGGTTGCCGCTTCCTCTAACGGATGGGGCCAGGCGCGGCAAGCGGAGGTGGGTCATGTCCGATACGGTGGAACTGGAAGAGCGGATCGCCCATCTGATCCGCGCGGTCGAGGATCTGTCGGCCGTCGTCGCCCGTCAGGACACCGAGATCGCGCTGCTGACCCGCCGGGTGCAGATGTTGATGGAGCGCGAGGCCGAGCGCGAACTGTTCGGCGATGCGCCCGAGGCCGATGTCAAACCGCCGCACTGGTAGGGACGGCCGCGGGCAAGGCCGAAGGCTTTCCGCCCCTGCTTGATCGTCCCGCCGTTCTGACCGAAGCAGGCGAGAGAGCGCGGGGCGCAGGCGGCGATTGATTCGTTACGTCTGCCCGGACAGGAACGAAAAGGGGCAGGGCATGGAAGGCGCGGGATCGACACGTCGAAGGGCGGCGCGGGCATGACCATTTTCGGCGCGGATGCCGTCGCGGTTCTACTGACGCTCGTCATTGCCGGGATCGGCGGGTTCATCGCCTGGTCGCTGCATCTGCCGCTGGGGTTCCTGCTGGGCGCGCTGGTCTCGGTCGGAACGCTGGCCGCGACGGACCGGAGAGTTGTGGGCCGGCCCATGACGCTGCCGCTGATGCTGCGGCAATGCGCGGTGCCGGTGATCGGCGTGTCGATCGGCGGCGCCTTCACGCCCGAGGTCGTGGCCGGTGTCACCCGCTGGTGGCCCAGCCTTCTGGCGCTGGTCCTGTTCATCCCGATGGCGCATGGCCTGGCCTTCGCCATCTTCCGCGCGGGCGGCATCGCGCGGACAGAGGCGTTTTTCGGCGGAGTTCCGGGCGGGCTGATCGAAAGCGTCCATCTGGGCGAGGAGATGGGGGCCGATATCCGCGTTCTGACGGCGTTGCAGTTCCTGCGGCTGATCCTGACCATCGTGGCGGTGCCGCTGATCTTTCTCGCGCTGACGGGCGCCACGGTCGGGTCGGCTGCCGGGGCGGTGATGGGCGGCGGGGCGAAGCTCGGCCTCGCCGATATGGCGGTGCTGGCGGCTGCGGGGGTGCTGGGGGTCCTGATCGCGCGGCGGCTGAACTTTCCGGCGTCGATGATGACCGGGCCGCTGATCCTGTCGGCGCTGGCCCATGCGGCGGGCCTGGCCCATGGCGCGCCGCCGTCCTGGCTGATCGCGGCGACCCAGGTGATCATCGGGGCGGGGCTTGGCGCGCGGTTCGGCGGCATGGATCACCGGCTGCTGATCCGCTGCCTTGGCCTGTCGATGGTGAACGGCGCGGCGGCCCTGGGCCTGGCGTGGCTGTTCTCTCTGGGCCTCGTCCGCGTGGTGGACGAGCCCGTGACGGCGATCTTCCTCGCCTTCGCCCCCGGGGGCCTTGCCGAGATGAGCCTGATCGCGCTGAGCCTGAACATCGGCGTGGTTTATGTCACCACCCACCATGTCGCCCGCATCATCCTGTCGGTGACCATCGCGCGATGGGGCAGCCGGCACCTGGGCTAAACCGAATCCTTCCCCTATCATCCTGGTGAAAATATGCTCGGGGGGTAAACAGGCCGCAGGCCTGGAGGGGGGCAGACAGCCCCCCTTCTTCCCCGCGGCGTTCAGCTTTCTTCGACGAGCGCCACCCCGTCGATGGCTTTGATCGCGCCTTTCAACTGCGGATTGACCGGGTATTCGCCTGGCATGGCGATCAGGACCTCTCGCCCCGAGACCGGGTCGGCCACGCAGAAACTGACATGGCCCTTGCCGCGCCCGCTTTGCACGCGGGCGAAGAGGGCCGCGACCGAGGCGGCGGCCTCGGCCCGGTCGAGGTGGATGGTCAGGGTCGAGCCGCCCGCCTCGGCCGCCACTGCGTCGATGGGTTGCGCCGAGCGGGCCAGCAGCTTCAGCGTATCGCCCTCCAGCGTCGCCTCGACGGTCAGAACGACGTTCTGGCCGGGCTCCAGCGCGTCACGGGCCTGTTCCAGCGTGTCCGAGAACACGGTGACCTCGTAAAGCCCGGTCGGGTCGGACAGTTGGACAAAGGCGAAACGGTTGCCCCTGGCGGATTTGCGCTCCTGCCGGGACGAGACGGAACCCGCGAGCTTTGCCGCCTGCGGCCCGCGCTCGGCGAGCGCCGAGAGTTCCGAGAGAGTCAGCACGCCCTTTCGTTTCAGCGCGACCATGTAATCGTCGAGCGGATGGCCCGACAGATAGAATCCCACCGCCTGGTGTTCCTGCGCCAGCCGCTCGACCGGCAGCCAGTCGTCGCGCGTGCCAAGGCGCGGCTCCGGCAGATCGTCCCCCGCCTCGCCGAAGAGCGACACCTGGGCCGAGGCCCGCGCCTCATGCACCGCCGCCGACCAGGCGACGAGGGCGTCCAGCCCCTCGAACACCCGCGCCCTGTTGCCGTCCAGCACGTCGAAAGCTCCGGCGCGGGCCAGCATTTCCAAGGGGCGCTTGCCGATCTTCTTCAGATCCACCCGCTGGGCCAGATCGAACAGCGAGGCGAATGGTTTGTCCCGCCCGTCGACCCGGCGCGCATCGACGATCATCCGCATCGCCTCGACGCCGACGTTCTTCAACGCGCCAAGGCCGTAGACCAGTTTCTGGTCCTTGACCGAAAAGGTCGCGAGCGAGCGGTTGACGCAAGGCGGGATCACCTCGACCCCCAGCTTGTCGACCTCGCGCTTGTAGACGGCCAGCTTGTCGGTCAGATGTATATCGCAGTTCATCACGCCGGACATGAACTCGACCGGGTGGTTCGCCTTCAGCCAGGCGGTCTGATAGCTGACCACAGCATAGGCGGCGGCGTGGGACTTGTTGAAGCCGTAGTTCGCGAATTTCTCCAGCAGGTCGAAGACCTCGCCGGCCTTCTTCGCATCGATGTTATGGGTGGCCTTGGCGCCTTCGATAAATTTCGGGCGCTCCTTCGCCATTTCCTCGGCGATCTTTTTCCCCATGGCGCGGCGCAGAAGATCGGCGCCGCCGAGCGAATAGCCGGCCATGACCTGGGCGATCTGCATCACCTGTTCCTGATAGACGATGATGCCTTGCGTCTCTTTCAGGATCGGGTCGATGGTCGGATGCAGGGATTCCAGGTCGCGGGTGCCGTTCTTGACCTCGCAATAGACCGGGATGTTCTCCATCGGCCCCGGACGATAGAGCGCCACAAGCGCCACGATATCCTCGATACAGGTGGGCTTCATGCGGCGCAGCGCATCCATCATGCCCGAGCTTTCCACCTGGAAGACCGCGACCGTGCGCGCCGTCGAATAAAGATCGTAGGTTTCCTTATCGTCCAGCGGGATATGCCCTATGTCGTTCTCGGCCCCCGGTTTCGGCTCGTAAAGCGTCCGGCCATCGGCCGAGACATGCAGCGGGCGTCCGCCGCCCAGGATCTGTTCGATCGCATTCTGGATCACGGTCAGTGTCTTCAGACCCAGAAAGTCGAACTTCACCAGTCCGGCAGCCTCGACCCATTTCATATTGAACTGGGTGGCGGGCATATCCGACCGGGGATCCTGATACAGCGGCACCAGCAGGTCGAGCGGCCGGTCCCCGATCACCACACCGGCCGCATGGGTGCCGGCAGAGCGGTAGAGGCCCTCGATCTGCTCGGCATAGTTCATCAGCCGGGCGACGACCTCTTCCTTGGCCGCCTCGCGCAGACGGGGTTCATCCGCCATGGCTTTGGTGATCGAGACGGGTTTCACCCCCTCGACCGGGATCATCTTCGAAAGGCGGTCGACCTGGCCGTAGGACATTTGCAGGACCCGGCCCACGTCGCGCACCGCCGCCTTCGACAGCAGCGCGCCGAAGGTGATGATCTGGGCTACCTTGTCGCGGCCGTATTTGCCCTGCACATACTGGATCACCTCCTCGCGGCGATCCATGCAGAAGTCGATGTCGAAGTCGGGCATCGACACCCGCTCGGGGTTCAGGAACCGCTCGAACAGCAGGGCATAGCGCAACGGGTCGAGGTCGGTGATGGTCAGCGCATAGGCCACCAGGCTGCCCGCGCCCGAGCCGCGCCCCGGCCCGACCGGGATGCCGTGCTGTTTGCCCCATTTGATGAAATCGGCCACGATCAGGAAATAGCCGGGGAAGCCCATCTTTTCGATGATCCCCAACTCGAACCGCAGCCGTTCCTCATATTCCTCGCGGCTGGCGGCCATGGGAATGACGGCGAGGCGACGCTCCAGCCCCTCCCAGGCCTGGCGGCGCAACTCCTCCACCTCGTCATCTGCGAACTTCGGCAGGATCGGCTTGTGTTTCGACACGGCAAAGGCGCAGCGGCGGGCGATTTCCACCGTGTTCTCGATCGCCTCGGGCAGATCGGCGAAAAGTGCCGCCATCTCCGCCTCGGATTTGAAATAATGCTGGGGCGTCAGGCGGCGGCGCGGTTGCTGCTGATCGACATAGGCGCCCTCTGCGATGCAGATCAGCGCGTCATGCGCCTCATACATCGAGGATTTGGGGAAATAGACATCGTTGGTCGCGACCAGCGGCAGATCCATCGCATAGGCCATCTCGACAAAGCCGCGCTCGGTCGCGGCCTCGGCTTGCGGCAGACGGCCGCCCTCGCCGGGATGGCGCTGCAATTCGACGTAAAGCCGTCCGGGATAGAACCCGGCGAGCCGCGCCATCAGCGCCTGCGCTTTGGCCTCTTGTCCCGCGCGGATCAACTGCCCGACCGGGCCGTCGGCGCCGCCCGTCAGGCAGATCAGCCCCTCGGCATGGGCGGCAAGATCGTCCAGTGTCACCTGGATCAGCCCGCCATGCTTGTCGACGTAAAGGCAGGTGTTGAGCTTCATCAGGTTCAGATAGCCTGCCTGGCTCTGCGCCAGCAGAACGACCGGCGCGGGCATCCGGGGCTTTTCCCCCGGCTGCGCCGGGTCATAGGCGAGCGAGACCTGGCAGCCGACGATGGGCTGCACGCCCGAATCCTTCGCCGCGACCGAGAACTCCAGGGCCGCGAACATGTTGTTCGTGTCCGTCACCGCCACCGCCGGCATCGCCATGGCGTTGACCAGGCCCAGCTTCTCCTTGCCGTTCTTGTCGACGGATCGGTGGACCAGCTTTTTCAGCGGGATCGTGCCTTCCAGCAGGGAATGCTCGGTATGGACGCGCAGATGAATGAATCGGGGGGTGTTCGACATGGGGCCAGCCTAGCGAAGCGTCAGCCGGGCGCAACGCCCGCCGCAGTTTTCGGCAATCACGAAAAGTGCTATACCGGAATCCGCATAAGATCTGCTTGCCCTTTGGCGGTTCATGCCGCTTCATGATCACAATCACATCAGGGCGGAACAACCGCCCATGGGGTGCGAGGCCAGCTTTACGCCGCATCGGGCGGGCCCGCGCGACACCTCGACCGGGGAGAAGGCGGCGGGATAGCCTATGACCGACATCGCGTTTCTGTTGAACGGAACGCCGGTCAGGATCACGGATGCGCCGCCGACGCGGACGCTTCTCGATTTCCTGCGCGAGGAACGGGGCCTGAAAGGCACCAAAGAGGGCTGCAACGAGGGCGATTGTGGCGCCTGCACCGTCATGGTCACCGACGAGGCAGGTCCCCGCGCGCTGAACGCCTGCATCCTGTTCCTGCCGCAACTTGCCGGCAAGGCCGTGCGCACGGTCGAGGGCCTCGCCGCCCCCGACGGCAGCCTGCACCCGGTCCAGACCGCGATGGTCGAACACCACGGCAGCCAGTGCGGCTTCTGCACGCCCGGCTTCATCATGTCGATGGCGGCGGGCCACGCGGCGGGCCGAAAAGATCACGACGATATCCTCGCCGGCAACCTCTGCCGCTGCACCGGCTATGCCCCGATCATCCGCGCCGCCAAAGCCGCCGAAGCGGCCTCGGTCCCGGACTGGATCGCGACTGAACGCTCTTTCATCCCGGCGCAAATATCCTCGGGGGGGGAGGCCGAAGGCATGGGGGGGCAGACAGCCCCCCTTTCCTCGCCTCCCATGCGGCCGACGACGAAGGATGCGCTCGCGACAGCCTATGCGGCGCATCCGCAGGCCACGCTGATCGCGGGGGCCACCGATGTGGGGCTTTGGGTGACGAAGCAGTTGCGCGACCTCGATCCGGTGATCTTTCTGAACGGTGTCGCCGATATGAAGGGGATCACGCGCGAGGCCGAGACCTTGCGCATCGGCGCGGGGGCGACGATCAACGATCTGCTCGACGCTGTGCGCGGACCGATCCCCGGCCTTGCCGCGATGCTGCGCCGGTTCGCCTCGCATCAGGTCAGGAACGCGGCGACCGTCGGCGGCAATATCGCCAACGGCTCGCCCATCGGCGACGGACCGCCCGCGCTGATCGCCATGGGCGCGACGCTGCATCTGCGCCAGGGCGATGCGCGCCGCGATCTGGCGCTCGAGGATTTCTTCCTCGACTACCGCAAGCAGGATCGCCGCCCGGGCGAGTTCGTCGAGGCGGTGACGATCCCGGACCAGGCCCCGGCCCTGCGCTGCTATAAACTGTCGAAACGGTTCGACCAGGACATTTCGGCGGTCTGCGGCTGCTTCAATATCGCTGTCGAGGACGGCATCGTCACCGCCGCCCGCATCGCCTTCGGTGGCATGGCGGCCATCCCGAAACGCGCCGCACAGGTCGAGGCGGCGCTGCTCGGCAAGCCCTGGACGATGGAGGCGGTCACCGCTGCGCTGCCCGCCTTCGCGCAGGACTTCCAGCCGCTCAGCGATATGCGCGCCTCCTCGGCCTATCGGCTGAAGGCCGCGCAGAACATGTGTCTGCGTTATTTCCTCGACATGTCGGGGATGGCGACCGATGTGCTGGAGGTCTCGGCATGAGCATGGGGAAAGCCCTGCCGCATGATGCGGCCCCGCTGCATGTCACCGGACAGGCACGTTATGTCGACGACATCCCGCTGCCGGCCGATGCGCTGCACCTGGCCTTCGGCCTGTCGCAAAAGGCCCACGCCGAGATCGTCTCGATGGACCTGTCCGACGTGCGCGCGGCGTCCGGGGTGGTCGCGGTGTTCTCGGCCGAGGACTGGCCGGATATGCCCGACTGTTCGCCCTCCATCGGGGACGAGCCGCTGCTGGCGGTGGGCAAGGTGGCCTATGTCGGCCATCCGATGTTCATCGTCGTCGCGACCAGCCACCTCGCCGCGAGGAAGGCCGCGCGGCTGGGGCGTATCGAATACCGCGAGCTGACGCCGCTGCTGACCGTCGATGACGCCATGGCCGCCGGCAGCCGGTTCGAGGGCGGGCCGGTGATCTGGGCAAAGGGCGATGCCGCCGCCGCCATCGCGAGCGCACCCGTCGTGATTGAGGGGCGGTTCGAGGTCGGCGGGCAGGAGCATTTCTACCTCGAAGGCCAGATCGCCGCCGCCCTGCCGCAAGAGGGCGGGGATATGATCGTGCATTCCTCGACCCAGCACCCGACCGAGATTCAGCACAAGGTCGCCCATGCGCTGCATGTGCCGATGAACGCCGTCCGGGTCGAGGTGCGGCGCATGGGTGGCGGTTTCGGCGGCAAGGAAAGCCAGGGCAACCACCTGGCCATCGCCTGTGCTCTGGCGGCGCGCGCCACGGGCCGGCCCTGCAAGATGCGCTACGACCGCGACGACGATATGGTCGTCACCGGCAAGCGCCACGATCTGCGCATCCTCTACCGCGTCGGCGCGGATGCGGATGGGCGCATCCTGGGTGTCGAGTTCACCCATCTGTTCCGCTGCGGCTGGAGCCAGGACCTGTCGCTGCCCGTCGCCGACCGGGCCATGCTGCACGCCGACAATGCCTATTTCCTGCCAGCGATCCGCATCGAAAGCCACAGGTTGAAGACCAATACCCAGTCGAACACCGCCTATCGCGGCTTCGGCGGACCGCAGGGGATGATCGGGATTGAGCGGGTGCTGGACCACCTTGCCTTTGCCGTCGGGCGCGAGCCGCTGGATGTGCGGCGGCTGAACTTTTACCGAGAGATGGCGGAGGCCCCGGGGGCGCTGCCCCCGGACCCCCGGGATATTTATGCAGAGAGGATGGGGGGAAGACCAGGTAACGCTGTTGATCTGACCTCGGAAGGCGCGCCCGGGCCGGCGCCCGGGGCAGAGATTCAGACGACGCCTTACCATATGCCGGTCGAGGATTTCATCGGGCACGGGCTGGTGGGGGAGCTGGAGCGGACATCGGATTACCGGGCGCGGAAGGCGGCGATTGCGGAATGGAATGCGGGTTCGCCCGTGTTGAAGCGCGGCATTGCGCTGACGCCGGTGAAGTTCGGGATTTCCTTCACTCTGACCTGGCTGAACCAGGCGGGGGCGCTGGTCCATGTCTATCAGGACGGCTCGGTCCATCTGAACCATGGCGGGACCGAGATGGGGCAGGGGCTGTTCCAGAAGGTCGCGCAGGTGGCCGCCGGGGTCTTTGGCCTCGATGCGGGTCAGGTGAAGATCACCGCGACCGATACGGCCAAGGTGCCCAATACCTCGGCAACGGCGGCGAGTTCGGGGTCGGATCTCAACGGCATGGCGGCGCGCAACGCCTGTCTGACGATCCGCGCGCGGCTCGCCGACTTCCTGGCCGAACGGCATCAGGCCCATCCGTCGGAGGTGCGGTTCGAGGAGGGCCGGGTGATCGTCGCGGCGGCGGACTATGCGTTCGAGGAGGTCGCGGCGCTGGCCTATCAGGCGCGGATCAGCCTTTCCTCGACCGGCTATTACGCGACGCCGAAGATCACCTGGGACAGGGTGCGCGGCCAGGGGCGGCCGTTCTTTTACTTCGCCTATGGCGCGGCGGTGACCGAGGTGGTCATCGACACGCTGACCGGCGAGAACCGCATCCTGCGCACCGACATCCTGCACGATACCGGGTCGAGCCTGAACCCTGCGCTGGATGTGGGGCAGGTCGAGGGGGCCTATGTCCAGGGCTCCGGCTGGCTGACGACCGAGGAACTGGTTTGGGATGCGAAGGGGCGGCTGACCACCCACGCGCCGTCGACCTACAAGATCCCCGCCTGTTCGGACCGCCCGCGCATCTTCAACGTGGCGCTATGGAACCGTCCCAACCCGGAGGATGCGGTCGGCCGGTCCAAAGCGGTGGGCGAGCCGCCGTTCATGCTGGGGATCTCCACGCTGATGGCCCTGTCCGATGCCGTGGCGGCCTGCGGCGACGGACACATCTATCCGGCGCTGGATGCGCCGGCGACGGCCGAACGGGTGCTGGCGGCGGTGGAGCGGGTGCGCGGCGATGTTTGACCTCGACGCGCTGCGCACGGCGGTCGGGCGGCACGGGCGCGTTGCGCGGGTGGTGATCGCCGCGCATGACGGATCATCCCCGCGCGAGGTCGGGGCGGCGATGCTGGTCTGGGATGGCGGTCAGTCCGGCACGGTCGGCGGCGGCGCACTGGAGTGGGAGGCTGTGACTCGCGCCCGCACCATGTTGGCGGCGGGGGGCCGCAGGCTCGACCGCGAAGCTCTGGGGCCGAAACTGGGCCAGTGCTGCGGCGGGGCGGTGACCCTGCTGAGCGAGGTCTATGACGAGGATGCGCTTGCGGCCCTGTCGGGCGGGGTGATCGCCCGGTCCGTCGCGGGGGACGAGATGCCGCTGGCGGTCAAACGCCTGCTCGCCGCCGCGCGGGGCAAGGGGGTGCTGCCCCCGGCGCAACTGGTGCAGGGCTGGATGGTCGAGCCGGTCGCCCGGCCGCAAAGGCAGATCTGGATCTGGGGCGCGGGCCATGTCGGGCGTGCGCTGGTCGCGGTGATCGCGCCGCTGCCGGGGGTTGCGGTGACCTGGATCGACACAGACCGCGAGCGCTTTCCCGCGACGATCCCCGAGGGGGTGACGCCGGTCTGGGCGGCGCGTCCCGAAATGCTCGCCGATCATGCGCCGGAGGGGGCCGAGCATCTGATCGTCACTTATTCCCACGCGCTGGACCTGGAGCTTTGCCACCGGCTGTTGCGGCGGGGCTTCGGCTGGCTGGGTCTGATCGGCTCGGCGACCAAATGGGCTCGGTTCCGGTCGCGTCTGGCAGGTCTCGGCCATACATCTGCACAAATTTCGCGCATTACCTGCCCCATCGGGGATATCGGCCTGGGCAAGCATCCGCAGGCGATTGCCGTTGGGGTGGCAGTTCAACTACTCAAAACAAAACGACAATCCGAGACGGAGATCGCGGATGACCACAGGGACGGAGACGGTCGGGGGTCCGGCGACGAGGGAATTGCTGCGGATCGAGGGGGTAACGAAGGCCTATCCGGGCGTCGTCGCCAACAGTGACGTCTCGTTTTCCATCGCGCCGGGCGAGGTTCACGCCCTGCTGGGCGAGAACGGCGCGGGGAAATCCACGCTGGTCAAGATGATCTACGGCCTCGTCAAACCCGACAGCGGGTCGATGCGCTTTCGCGGCGCGACCTATGCCCCCGCTCAGCCGAGCGCGGCGCGCGCTTTGGGCGTGGCTATGGTCTTCCAGCATTTCAGCCTGTTCGAGGCGCTGAACGTCGCCGAGAACGTGGCCCTGGGCATGGAAAACCCGCCGCCGATGGCGGAACTCGCCAGCCGCATCCGCCAGGTCAGCGAGGAATACGGCCTGCCGCTCGACCCCGGCCGCATGGTGGGCGACCTGTCGGCCGGCGAGCGTCAGCGGGTCGAGATCGTGCGCTGCTTGTTGCAGGATCCGAAACTGCTGATCATGGACGAGCCGACATCGGTGCTGACCCCGCAGGAGGTGGGCATCCTGTTCCGCACCCTGCGGCAGTTGTCGGCCGAGGGGACGGCGATCCTCTACATCAGTCACAAGCTGGAAGAGATCCGCGCCCTGTGCGACGGGGCGACGATCCTGCGGCGCGGCAAGGTGGTGGGCACCTGCACCCCGCGCGAGGTCTCGGCGCGCGAGATGGCGGAAATGATGGTCGGCCAGACCCTGACCCCGCCGGAGCGCGCACCCCGCCGGGACTGGGGCGACGCCGTGCCGGCCTTGCAGGTCAAGGCGCTGTCCGTCGCCTCCCCCATCCCCTTCGGCACCTCGCTGAAAGAGATCGGCTTCGACGTGGGCCGGGGAGAGATCCTCGGCATCGCGGGCGTTGCGGGCAACGGCCAGGACGAATTGCTGCTGGCGCTGTCAGGCGAATTGCGCACCGCGCCGGGGATGGTCGTCGCGGCGGGTGTTCCGCTTGGCGCGGCAGGGCCGAACGAGCGCCGTCGCGCCGGGTTCGTCGCGGCACCCGAGGATCGGCTCGGCCATGCCGCCGCCCCGGACATGAGCCTGGTCGAGAACGCCTTCCTGTCGGGGGCGATCCGCAAGCGGCTGACGCGCAAGGGGTTCATCGACCGGGCGGCGACGCGGGCCTTCGCCGAGCAGATCGTGAAGGATTACGACGTGCGCACCCCCGGCACCTGGGTCGCGGCGCGGGCGCTGTCGGGCGGCAACCTGCAAAAGTTCGTGGTGGGGCGCGAGTTGTCGCAGGATCCGCAGATCATCCTGATCAACCAGCCGACCTGGGGCGTCGATGCCGCCGCCGCCGCCGCAATCCGCCAGGCGATCCTGGACCGGGCCGAGTCCGGCGCGGCCGTGGTGGTGATCAGTCAGGACCTCGACGAGTTGCTGGAGATCGCCGACAGTTTCGCCGTGCTGAACGAGGGGCGGCTGACCGTTCCGCGCCCGGTGCAGGGGCTGAGCGTCGACGAGATCGGGCTGATGATGGGTGGCGCCCACGGTGCGGAGGCGGCCCATGCTTAAGCTGGAAAAACGCGCGAGCCCATCGACCTTCTGGACCTGGGCCGCGCCGGTCGTGGCGGTGGCGCTGACCATGGTCGTGGGCGGGCTGATGTTCGCGGCCCTTGGCAAAAACCCGTTCGTGGCGATCCGCACCATCTTCTGGGATCCGCTGTTCGGCGAGTTCGCCTTTTACTTTCGGGGCCAGTTGCTGGTGAAAGCTGCCCCGGTGATCCTGATCGCGGTGGGCCTGAGCCTCGGGTTCCGCGCCGGGATCTGGAATATCGGGGCCGAGGGGCAATATATCATGGGCGCGCTGTTCGGCGGCGGCGTCGGCCTGGCGTTTTATCCGGCGGAACACTGGTTCATCTTTCCGCTGTGCATCCTGGCGGCGGCCCTCGGCGGCTGGCTCTGGGGGATGATCCCGGCGATCCTGAAGGTCCGGTTCCGCACGAACGAGATATTGGTCTCGTTGCTGCTGGTCTATGTGGCGCAGGCCTTCCTCGCCTCGATGTCGCTGGGGTTGCTGAAGAACCCGGAAGGGCAGGGTTTCCCGGGCAGCCGCAGCCTTGCGCAGTATCCCGCCACCGCGAATCCCGAACTGATCGCCGGAACGGGCATCCATTGGGGCGTGATCGCGGCGGCGGTGGTGGTGCTGCTGACCTGGGTGCTGCTCGACCGGCACATCCTGGGCTTTCAGATCAAACTCGCGGGCCAGGCGCCGCGCGCCGCGCGTTTTGCCGGGGTCAGCCCGTCCAGGCTGGTGCTGCTGTGCATGGGCGTCTCGGGCGCGCTGGCGGGCCTCGCCGGGTTTTTCGAGGTCGCGGGGCCGGCGGGTCAGATCAAGATCGGCTTCAACGTCGGCTACGGCTTTTCGGCGATCATCGTGGCCTTTCTCGGCCGGCTCAGCCCCTTGGGCATTCTGCTGGCGGGGCTGCTGATGGCGCTGACCTATGTGGGCGGCGAGAATGCCTCGACCAACCTCGGGCTGCCCTCGGCGGCGATCCAGGCCTTTCAGGGGATGCTGCTGTTCTTCCTGCTGGCGGTCGACATGTTCACCAACTATCGGCTGCGGCTGGTCCGGCGGAGGGTCGCGTGATGCTTGGCGGTATTGATCCGGTTGTCCTGATCGCGGCGCTGATGGTGGCCTCGGTGCCGATCCTGCTGGCCGCCATCGGCGAACTGGTGGTGGAAAAGGCGGGCGTGCTGAACCTCGGGGTCGAGGGGATGATGATCATGGGCGCGATCTGCGGCTTCGCCACGGCGGTCTCGACCGGATCGGTCTGGCTGGGCTTCGTCGGCGGCGCGCTCGGCGGCGCGGGGCTGAGCCTGATCTTTGCCTTTCTGACGCAGATCATGCTGGCGAACCAGACGGCGACGGGCCTTGCGCTGACGCTGTTCGGCCTGGGGTTTTCGTCGCTGATCGGGCAAGGCTACGGCGGGATGAAGCCGCCGCCCATCGGCCCCGTGCCCTTCGGCCCGCTGGCCGATCTGCCGGTTTTGGGCAAGATCCTCTTCTCGCACGACCCGATGGTCTATGTCTCGATCGCCGTCGTCGCCGCGACCGCCTGGTTTCTGAAAAAGACCCGCAAGGGCCTGATCCTGAAGGCGGTGGGCGAAAACCACGACGCGGCCCATGCGCTCGGCTACAAGGTGGTGAGGATCCGTGTTCTGGCGATCCTGTTCGGCGGGGCGCTGGCGGGCCTGGGCGGGTCCTACGTCAGCTTGGTGCGGGTGCCGCAATGGACCGACGGGATCACCGCCGGTGCCGGCTGGATCGCGCTGGCCATCGTCGTCTTCGGAAGCTGGAAGCCCTGGCGGGTCCTGCTGGGTGCCTGGCTTTTCGGCGGGATCACCGTGCTGCAACTGAACATGCAGGCTGCGGGCAGCTGGCTGCCCGTGCAATACTTGTCGATGAGCCCGTATCTGATAACCATCCTCGTGCTGGTCGTCATGTCGGCCGACCGATCGCGCGCCGCGATGAACGCCCCGGCGGCACTGGGGAAAAACTTTCAGGCCTCGCGCTAGGGGTCGCTATCCGGCCAGGGCAAAACCCGGCTTTATCAGGGAGTTACGAATGAACCGCAGAACCCTTCTGACCAGTGTCGCCGCCGCGACCGCCGTTGCCTCGCTGCCGCGCATTGCGCTGGCTCAGGCGCCGGTCAAGGTCGGCTACATCTATGTCGGCCCGAAAAACGATGGCGGGTGGAGCCAGCACCACGCCGAGGCCGTCGCCAAGGCCAAGGCGCATTTCGGCGACAAGGTCGAGATCGTCGAGCAGGAAACCGTGCCCGAGGGCGCCGACGCCGAGCGTGTGATGACCCAGATGGCGCTTGGCGGCGCGCAGCTGATCTTCGCGACTTCCTTCGGCTATATGGAGCCGACGCTGAACGTTGCTGGCAAGTTCCCGAACGTGAAATTCGAACATGCCACCGGCTACAAGACCGCGCCGAACATGTCGGCCTACAACGCCCGCTTCTACGAAGGCCGTGCGGTCTGTGGCACCATCGCGGGCCGCATGACCAAATCGAACAAAATCGGCTATATCGCCTCCTTCCCGATCCCAGAGGTCATCCAGGGCATCAACTCGACCTATATCCACGCGAAAAAGGTCAACCCCGCGGTCGAGATCAAGGTCGTCTGGGCCTTCACCTGGTTCGATCCGGCGAAAGAGGCCGATGCGACCCAGGCGCTGATCGACCAGGGCTGCGATGTGGTTCTGGCCCATACTGATTCGACCGCACCGCTGGCGACGCTGAAGAAAGCGGGCGCCTATGGCTTCGGTCAGGCGGGCGATATGATCGAATACGCGCCGACGCCGCGTCTGTCCTCGGTCATCGACGAATGGGCGCCCTATTACATCGAGCGGATTCAGGCGCTGCTCGACGGGACCTGGGCGTCGCAGAACGTCTGGTATGGCATCAAGGAAGGCATGGTCGGCATCGGCGCGATCTCCGACGCGGTTCCCGCCGAGGTGAAGGCCGAGGCCGAGGCGCTGCGCGATTCAATCGCGGCGGGCACCTACAAGCCTTTCACCGGCCCGCTGAACAAGCAGGACGGCAGCGCCTGGCTGGCGGATGGCGAGGTTGCGGGCGATGATGTCCTGTCGGGCCTGTCCTTCTATGTCGAAGGGATCGACGCCGAAATCCCGAAATGATCCCGGCCTTCGGGATGCGCGCGGGGCGTGCATCCCGAAGCCCCCCGGGCGCATTCCGGCCCGTGCCCACCGGCGCGGGTCTTTTCGATTTTTGACCGGGCGCGCGGGGCTTGCGCGGCTCCGGCGGGCGCAGACGGAACCGAGATGACGACAAGCGATTTTCTGATCATCGGCGGCGGCATTGCCGGGATTTCCGCGGCCGCGCGGCTGTCCGAACTTGGCAGCGTCACTCTGCTGGAGCAGGAGCCGGTGCTGGCCCACCACGCCTCCAGCCGGTCCGCCGCGCTTTACGAGCCGCATTACGGCAACCCGGCGGTGGTGGAGTTGTCGCTCGCCTCCGGCGATTTCTACCGCGCGGGCGTGGGGTTGCTGTCGCCGCGCGGCCTGCTGCTCGTCGGGGCCGCCGAAGAGGCTGCGGTGGCGGCGGAAGAGGCGGTGTCCATGTCGCTCGATCCGATCACGCCGGATGAAGCGCGGGCCATCGTGCCGATCCTGAACGACCGGATCGTTTTTGCCGCGCATGGGGTCCATGCCTGGGACATCGACACCGATCTGCTGATCCAGGGGTTCCTGCGCCAGGCGAAGGCGCGTGGCGCACGGGTCGAGGTTTCCTCCCCCGTCACCGCTTTGTCCTTTGCGGACGGCCTGTGGCGGGCGGAAACGCCGACGGGCAGTTTCGCGGCGCCGGTGGTGGTCAATGCGGCCGGCCCCTGGGTGGATCAGGTGGCGGCGCTGGCCGGGCTTTCGCCGCTGGGCTTCACGCCGCTCCGCCGGTCGATGGCGCGGATACCGGCCCCCGGCGGTCTCGACGTATCGGCCTGGCCGATGATCTTCAGCGCGGCCGAGACCTGGTATGCCAAGCCCGATGCCGGCGCGCTGATCGTCTCGCCCGCCGATGAGCATCCGGTTCCGCCGCAGGACGCCTGGGCCGACGACATGGTGCTGGCCGAGGGCCTCGCCCGCTACGAAGAGATGGTGACCGAGTCCGTCAGTCGCGTCCTCGCCAACTGGGCGGGTCTGCGGACCTTCGCGCCGGATCGCGTGCCGGTCATCGGTTTCGCCCCTGGTGTTCCGGGGTTCTTCTGGCTGGCGGGGCAGGGCGGCTACGGCTTTCAGACCGCCCCTGCGGCCAGCCAGCTCGCCGCTGATCTGATCGGAGGGCGCAGGCCGGAACTGAAGACGGACCTGATCGCATCCCTGTCGCCTGCGCGGTTCGGGTAGAGGCGGCGTTGTTGCGCCAATCGTCTGCAAGCCGAGCAGAGCCTGTCCCGTATTAGGTTCAGCCCAGGGCTTTGATTTCGGCGGTGCCGAGTGCGTTGTATTTGTTCATCATGGCGATCCGGATCTGGATTTCCGCCGTCTGCCGGTCCGGGTCGCGCGCGGCGATGCGTTCGCCAAATGCCTTGAGGCAATTCATCCGCGCCCCGACCCGACTTCGGAGATGGCAGCCAACTGAGCGCTTCCGGTTTGCCCGTCCGAGGCGCCG
>JAATGA010000094.1 GCA_015654855.1 Rhodobacterales bacterium | reverse complement strand
TCCCGGCGATCCAGATCAGCGCGTCCTGAACGAACCGGCGCCGCAATTCCGGATCGAGCGCCGCGAAGGCCTCGGCCGGAACCTGCAATTCCCCGCCGGTCTCGACGACATGTGCGGAAACCCAGGCGGAAAGCATCCTGTCCAGCGCCGCATTCGCCGCCGCCAGATGGCCGACCACGGCCCCGACCCGCTCCACCGTCACCCCGGCCGGGCGCAACGCGCGCAACGCCTTGCGCGTCCGGGCACGGGCGAAATGGTCGTTTTCATTGCTCGGATCCTCGGCCCAGCCAATGCCGCGCGCCACCAGCCAGTCGCGCAGCGCCGTCCGCGTCACCAACAGCATAGGCCGGTGCCAGACGATACCCTCGGCCAGGAATCGCGAACGAATGCCTGACAGCCCCTCCAGCCCCGCCTCGCGGGCGAGGCGCATCAGAAAGGTCTCGGCCTGATCATCCGCCGTATGGCCGATCGCCACCGCCTCAATGCCACGCATACGCGCCCAGTCGCCGATCAGCCGCAACCGCGCATGCCGCGCCGCATCCATCAGATTGCCCTGCGCCCCTGCTCCTTGCCAGCGCAGCACCGCATGCGGTACCGACAGCGCGGCACAGGCGCGACCCACGGCCTCGGCCTCGGCCAGGGAATCGGCGCGCAACCCGTGATCGACGGTCACCGCCTCGGCGGCAAACCCGGCCTCGACCAGCGCGTGCAGCAGCGCCGTCGAATCACCCCCGCCGGAAACGGCAACCCCGATGCGACGGGGCGCATCGGGGCCAAGGGTTTCCGCAACAATCTGTGCAAGCTGGATCACATGCAGCCCAGAGAGCTCTTGGCCGCCACCACCTTGCCCGCGGCCTCGGAGGTCGGAAAGCGTACCTGCACCTCGCCAAGCGAGGTACAGGCCTCGTTATGCTGACCAAGCGTGCCAAGCGCCTTGCCCAGTTCCAGCAGGTTGTCCGCCGCCTTCGGCCCTTCGGGATCGGCGGAAAACGCATCGAGCCAGGCCCGCGCCGCCCCCGGCATATCGCCCGCCTTGCTCAGCGCGTCGCCGCGCAGATAGCCGGCATCTGGCGTCAGGGGGCCACCCGGATAGGCCTGGGTAAAGGCCGCGAAGAGGTCAGCGGCGCCGCGAAAGTCACCTTGACCGAGCACCCCCTTGGCCCGGTCAAAGTCGCTTTGCTCATTAACGGTAAGATTGCCTTTCGGCGCCGTGCTGTTCGGGGCGGGTGCCGTCAGATCCGACGTCGCTGCCTTGGGCGCGGCCCCGCCAAGCGGCGTATTCCCGACCGAGGCCGGATCGCAGCCCTTTTCCAGCTCGCACAGCCGGAACTCCAGATCACCGATCCGGTTCGTACCGTCCGCCGCCACCTTGTTGACCCGGTTCTGCAACGCCTCGGTCTGCGATGTCAGCCGCGAAATCGAAGCCTCCATCGTATCCATCCGTTGCAGCGCGCTCGCACCGCCCGCCGCCTGCATCCCCTTCGACCCCGAGGCCACCAGTTCAGACCGCAGGCTTTGCATCTGCCCGGACAGCTGCGACAGTTCCTTGCGGATATCGGCCAGCGATTCCTTTTTATCCTGGGCGAAAGCGGGCGCCGCCAGCGCCAGCACCATCGCCGCCCCTAGCAGAACCCGCCGCATCGTCAGCTCCCCGCGCCGAGCGAGATCACCGTCACCGCGCGACGGTTCTGGGCGAAGCACGATTCCTCCGCACAGGTCGCCAGCGGCCGTTCCTTGCCGTAGGACACCGTGCGCAGACGGTTCGACGCCACCCCCTGCGAGATCAAGTATTCCTGTGCCGCCGAGGCCCGACGCGCACCAAGCGCCAGGTTATATTCGCGCGTGCCCTGTTCGTCGGCGTGGCCTTCGATGATGGCCGAATATTGCGGATGGCTATTCAGCCATTGCGCCTGACCGGACAGGATCTGCGTAGCCTCGCCCGACAGCGTCGACTGATCGACGACAAAGTGGACCATATCGCCGACCTTGCCGTTGAAATAGGCAGGCGAGTTCGGGTCGTTGATATTGCCCTGCGCGACACCGCCCGCCCCGGCGCCATAGGCACCGTTGCCATAGGTACCGCCCGGATCGACCACGCCATTGCCGTATTTGTCAGGATTGTTACAGGCCGCCAGCCCCAGCACTGCCAGTCCGAGCGCCGCTTTGATCGCAAAATTCATTTCAGTCCGCCTTGTGTTTTGCCCTTTTGGGCGACGTTAACAGATACCGTGCGCGTTGTGAATCCGGCTCAGGGACGCAGTGGCCCCCAGGACGGATCCGATGCGCCACCAGGGT
>JAATGA010000401.1 GCA_015654855.1 Rhodobacterales bacterium | reverse complement strand
TCCGCCACCAGCACCTTCGGCTCGCAGGCCAGCGCGATGGCGATCATCGCGCGCTGGCGCATGCCGCCCGAAAGCTGATGCGGATATTCGTCGCAGCGTCGCGCCGGATCGGGGATGCCGACGCGGGCCAGCATGTCGATCGCGCGCTCGCGCGCCTCGCGCCTCGGGGTGCGGAAATGGCTGCGGAGGGATTCGCCGATCTGCTCGCCGATGGTGAACACCGGGTCGAGCGCGCTCATCGGCTCCTGGAATACCATCGCGATGCTGGCGCCGCGCAGACGCCGCCGCTCTGCCTCGCGCATGGCGTTCATGTCCCGCCCTTCGAGCAGGATCTCTCCGCTGACCGTACTCGTGCGCCGGCGCAAGAGGCCCATAAGCGCCAGGCCGGTCACCGATTTCCCGCAGCCGCTTTCGCCCACCAGCCCCACGCGCTCGCCCGGAGCGAGGTCGAAGCTGATGCGCTCGGTGATGTGCAGCGGCCCCTGGCGCGTTCGCATGGAAACGCCCAGGTTTCGCACCGACAGGAGTGCCGTCATTCTCTTCCATCCCCCCTTCGGCCCGGCCGAGTCCGTTTCCCCCGAGCCCTTCTCTCATATTGACGGATCATAGTACAATATGTCATCAACAAATAGCAGCCATCGGAGGAGATGGCTCGATAACCAGAGGCGGGCGGCGACAGCGCCGGTTCAGCTATCAAGGGGGGATTCATGTACACCATCCGCAATCCGCGCCGGATAGATATCGGCATAACCAGGGGCGATCCGATTTCGCGTCGACTGCTTCTGAAACTTTCGGCGGCGGGTGCCGCGGTCCTGTCGCTTCCAAAAGCCGGCTGGAGCCAGGAGACGCCGGCCAAGGGGGGTGTCCTGCGCGTCGCCGCCTCGAATAACCCGTCCAGCCTGGATCCGCAGACCGGACGGTCGGGCTTTGACCACCCGATCCTGTTCGCGTTGTTCGACACACTGGTTGAGTTCGACTTCGAGACGCTCCTGCCGCTTCCCGGCATTGCCCGGGAATGGGTGAACGAGACGCCGGTACGTCTGGTGCTGACGCTGAATGAGGGCGTCCGCTTCCATGATGGTACGCCCTGCGATGCGGCGGCTGTCAAGTTCAACCTCGATCGCGCGGTAGGCTACGAACGCTCCAACGTGAAATCCGACAGCGCCTCGATCGAGTCGGTCGATGTGATCGACCCGCTGCATGTGGCGATCAACCTCAAGCATCCCGATTCCGCTCTTATCCTCGTGCTGTCCGACCGGCTCGGCATGATGATATCGCCCAGTGCGACAGAGGCCGCCGGCGGCGCGGTGGACCGCACGCCGGTCGGCACAGGCGCGTGGAAATTCGCCAGCTGGACCGACAATTCCGAGATCATCCTGACCCGCAACGAAGACTACTGGCGGCCTGAACGCCCCTATCTCGACGGGATCGAATTCAAGATCATCCCGGAAATGAACACCGGCCTGCGGTCGGTCGTCGCGGGCGAAAACGATCTCGCCTTTGGGCTGACCCAGCAGCAACTGAAGGTGGTCGAACGGGCCGACACGATCGGCTTCATTGCCGGCCCGACCCAGATCGTGAACATGCTCTACTTCAACCTGGGGCGTCCGACGATCGGTAATGTCAAGGTGCGGCAGGCGCTCAACTATGCGGTGAACCGCGAGGCGTTCAACGCCGTCACCCAGGATGGCGAGATCGCCTATACCCTGATCCCGTCGTCGCACTGGGCCTACAGCCCGGCGGTCGCCGAAGTCTACCCCTATGATCCCGACAAGGCCAGGGCTCTTTTGGCCGAGGCGGGCTATGCCGACGGGTTCGACCTTGCCGGCGTGGGCTGGAATGACCAGAAGGCGGTGCAGCGTCAGGAAATCCTGATCGAGCAGTTCGGTCAGGTGGGCATCCGCACCAAGTTCGTTACTGCCTCGGTGGCGGATTCGACGAACATGTTCATGGCCGACAAGATCGGCGACGTGTATCTTGGCGCGTTCACCGGGCGCCCCGACCCCAGCCAAGGTTACCACAGGCTGTTCGACAAGGACGCGTTCCTCAATCCCGCCCATGCCGATCCCGCGGTCGGCCGTGCGGAATATCAGCTGGAAACGCAATCCACCTCGGATATCACCGAGCGTATTGCCGCCTTCCACAAACTGGAAATGTCGGTGGCAGAGGCCGCGCTCTTCTGCCCGCTGACCTTCAGCGCCGACATCACCGCCTTCGCCCGGCGAGTCAAGGGCGTGCGGGGCAACCTGACGGGCAAGCTGAAGTTCGATTCGGTTTTCCTGTCGGCCTGAGACGGCGCCCAACGGGGTGGAGTTCGCCGAAATCTGCCGAGAAGAGGAAGCGGCCCGTGATAAAGTCACGGGACGCTTCTTTTCGGTCACATCCCGCGGCGGCTCAGGGCGCCAGCAGATCCTGCGTGAACGGACAGGGAACCGCCGGCCCGCCCCGGAAGGGCAGGACGACCTCCGCAGTGCCGGGGGTGCTTTCCACCCCGTTTTCATTACGGATGCCAACTTCCAGATGGACAAGCCCGTAACCACCCCGCGTATCGGTCCCGGTGACCCGGCCCCAGGCCGTCAGCGTCTCGCCCGCCACATTCATTTTGCGGAACTGCAGCCTGAGCTGAGCAAGCCAGCCCGTATCGCCGGTCCAGCGGCCGAGAAGCTGCATCAGCAGATGCTGCTTCCACGAGCCGTTGATCACGATATCGGGCAGGCCGTCATGGCCGGTCGCGTAGTCGCGGTCGTAGTGGATGCGGTGCCAGTTCTCGATGGCCGAGGACCAGCGCATCAGATGCGGTGGGCCGAGGGGTCCGCGCACCAGATCGGGGATCGGCTGGTTGGGGCGGATGTCTTCGAAGGCGATCATGTTCTCTCACCCTTAGCGCAGGATCACGGTGGCGATCGCGTTCAGGAGCGGCGCGTCGTCTGCGGTGAAATAGGCATCGTCGACCCGGACGAGGATGTTCGGCCCCGTGCTGCCCTGCCGCAACGCGAAGTCGTGGTAGCTGCTGATGCGGTAGACCCGCTCGCCGATCCGGGCGCGGCGGTAGAACAGATACTCGTAGCCGCCGTTCAGAAGCCGGGTCAGCGGCACTTCTACCGCGGGAAGGCCGGGGCGGAGGACACGCGCCACGCCTTCGAAATCGCGGCCCGTCAGCACCTGCGAGCGGCCGTCGAAATCCTTGTCGGCGACGGCATCGAGTGGGTCCGGCTCGGTCAGGCCGCGGCGGAACATGTGAACGGGAAAGCCAAGGGGCACCGTGCCGTCCGCATAGCGCGCCGGATCGTCCATCGTGGCATGGATGAAGCGGCGCACCTCGCTGGCCTCGACCGCATCCTCGGCAAAGACCGGATCGTTTCGTGCGCCGATCAGTGCCTGCAATTCGCCGATGACGCGCGCCAGCAGTTCTGGCGGGGGCAGGGCGGCATTCATCGCGCCACCTCCTGCGCATCGTTTTCGCCGGGCGCTTCCGGTTCGGCGCTGACCACGGCACGGCAGGCGATCAGCATCGCGATCTCGACCTCGGAATAGCCGAGTTCGGTCAGGATGCGCCGGCTGTCGGCGCCATGGGCGGGGGCGTCGGACCAGGCGTCCATGGTGAAGCCGCTGGCACGGAACGGCAGTTTCGGCACCATGCCGGTGCTGCCGTCATGGAACTTCGCCCGCACCAGTTGGTCGCCCTCGATCAGTTGCCGCTCGTAGGGCAACTGATCGGGGCGACGCAGCGGCGCATAGGGCACCTTGGCGGCATGAAGTCGCCGCAGCGCCTCTTCCAGCGACAGCCCGCCGATGATCTCTGCGAATTTCGCGTTGAGTTCGGGCCGGTGGTGGGCGCGGTCGATGTTATTCTCGTAATTGGGATTGACCAGCATCTCAGGCTGGTCGAACTCCTCGCAGAACCGCCGCCAATGGGTGTTCGAGGTGATGCCGATGAAGACCTGCTCATGGTCGGCGGTCTCGAACAACCGATAGATACCCCAGCCCATGCGGGTGCCCTGCCGCATCTTCGGGATCGGGATCGAGGGATTGCCGCTGCACTGCCCGACCGCGATCCATTGACCGACCAGATAGGCGCTGGTCTCGAACAGGCCCGCGGTGATGTATTGCCCGCGCCCGCCCGCCTGCTCGCGCGCCCGCAACGCACCGAGAACGCCGATCACGCCATAGGTCGCGGCTCCGATGTCGATGGCCGAGCAGCCGGCCCGCAGGGGCTGGCCCTCCGGCCCGGTCATGAAGGCGAGCCCGCCCATCATCTGCGCGAGTTCGTCCAGCATCGGCAATTCTTCCAGGGGGCCGGGCAGGAAGCCCTTGATCGACAGCCAGATCACCCCGGGATTGTCCTCCGAGACCACTTCGTAGCCGATCCCCAGCCGGTCCACCGCGCGATAGGAAAAATTGTCGATGATGATGTCTGCGCTGTGCGCCATCTTCAGGAAGACATCCTTGCCCTCGGCCTTGAGGTCAAGCGCGATGCTGGCCTTGTTGCGGTTCAAAAAGCCGAACATCGCCGCCTGGGCGCCGGGCATGGCCCTTGTCTGGTCGCCCACGGCGACGGGTTCGATCTTGGTCACCTCGGCGCCGAGATCGGCGAGGATCTGCCCCGCTGTCGGCCCCGACACGATATGGCCAAGTTCCAGCACCTTCACCCCGTCGAGCGGAAGGGCTGGCCTGCCGGTTGTGGTCGCGTTCATCTCTGTCTCCTCCCCTCGTTCCGTCACGCCCGCAGGAAGCGGTCGAGCAGCGCCTTGAATTCGGCCGGCCGCTCATAGGGCAGCCAATGTCCGATGCCCGGCATGAAATGGCGCTCCTGCAGTTTCAGGCCGGCGACCGCCTCCCGCAGCCGGTCGAAATTTTGCCGATAGACCGCGTCCTCGGTCCCCCAGACACCGAAGGCCTTGCACCGGACCCGCTCCAGGAGGCCGGGCAGGATGTTCAGCCGCACCTGCCCACGGTTGCGCAGTCTTTCGCCGGTCACCCCCGCCTCCTGGATCGCCAGTGCCATCTCGTCCACGGTGGTGGGGTCGTGCAGCATCATGGCGCCCAGGTTGAAGCGGTAGACCTCGGCCCGGCCCGCGGGATCGGTCACCCCGCGCATCGACTTCATCTCGGGCCGGGCGGTCAGTCCCATGCCCGCGGCGCTGACGAGGACCAGCCGATCCAGCAGCGGTGGGACAGTGGCGGCGATCATGGTCGAGACCAATGCGCCGAAAGAGAAACCGACCAGATCGAAGGGTTCGTCGATCAACTCGGCCAGGCCGCGCAGCAGATGCGGCGCGATCGTATCGGCGTCCTCCACTCCCTCGGGCCGGTCGGATTCGCCGAAGCCTGGCATATCGGGAGCATAGACGCTCCGTTCTTGCGCGAGCGATGGAATGTTCCGCGCCCAATGCATCCAGGTGCCGGCCCCGCCGTGCAGCAGGACGAGGGGCCGCCCCTTGCCCCAGCGCCGCCAGACCGTCTTCGACCCCGGATCGCCTGTCGTCAGCCGGGTCGCGCTGCCGCCAAGGTCCTGCAGCGCGCGCCGCGCCTCTTCTGCACCACTCATGGCTGTCCGCCTTCCAGGATATCCCCCCGATCGCGCATCTCGTCCTCTCCTCCCTTGCGAAAACTCTACCCGTCTGCCCGCAGCTGCCCGATCATGGTCGGGGCCGCGCGCAACAACCGCGCTGTGCCGTATCAGTGGTGGTGCCGGGGCCGAGGCTGTCGCCGATCCGGCGGGCCGGACGTTCCGGCAAGATGACAGGGTATCTGTTCGGCAAAAGAATTTCATATTGAATGACAATGTGTCAATACTATTCTCTCCGCATCCGAATTCAGGGAGGCTGAGATGCCCGATACGATCCCCAATACGATCCATGCCCGATTGCTGATCATCGGTTCCGGTCCGGCGGGCTATACTGCGGCGATCTA
>JAATGA010000491.1 GCA_015654855.1 Rhodobacterales bacterium | reverse complement strand
TGCGAAGAGATATCCGCCGTCGTCGTTGCCAACATTGGCCCAGTAGCCGATGTCCCGGCCGGTGCCGTTCGACCGGGTCGGTCCTGTCCTCCGGTGCGCTTGTCGCCGGTACGGCCAAGATCAGGCGCGCGGCGCGGGCCTGACAAACGAAGCGCCCCACGGCCCAGACCACGCCGGAACAGCGTTTCCGCCGGGCGCTCGACATCGAGGCGCGGATCGAGCGCGGCGAGCCGGTGAACGTCGACGATGAAGTCTTCCTGCACGGGTACCAGCCGAGCTCCGAATACAAGGGCTGGCTGCGCGTCTTCGAACAACGCGGTCCGGGAATGTTTGCGGGCTGAGGGGTGCTGCTCGGAGGCTCGAACCCTCCAGGCAGCGAATGTCAACGAGAAGTCAACGAGAAGTCAACGAGGAAAAGAATGGCAGACATTCAGACTACAGGCAACGGGATCGCCGCCTTGCGCAACGTGATGTCGATGGTGACGCTGGTTCAGCGCGTCATTGACCGCCCCGAGTCGCTGCCCGGCATGGCGACCTATTACGGGCCTTCGGGCTACGGGAAATCATCCGCCGCAGCCTATGCGGCGAACGTCTTCAACGCGATCCACATCGAAACCCGCTCGACCTGGACGAAGAAAACCTTCTGCGAGGTCTTGATCCGGGAAATGGGCATTCCGCCGGTCAAGACGGTGGCGGCCATGGTTGAAGAGATTTCGCGCGAACTGCGCAAGTCGGGGCGCCCGCTTTTGATCGACGAGGCGGACACCGCCGTCGATCGCGGCTTCCTCGAGATGATCCGCGACATCTATGAAATTTCCGACGGGGCCGTGATCCTGATCGGTGAAGAGGATCTGCCGACCAAGCTGACGCGCTCGGAGCGTATCCACGGTCGGATGCTCGACTGGGTGGCGGCAGAACCCGCCGTGATCGACGACGTCGACCACCTGTCGCCCTATTACGCCAAAGGCATCGACATCGATGGCCCGCTGAAGGAGCAGCTGCTGACCGAATCCGGTCACTCGATCCGGCGGATCTGCGTCAACCTCGCCTCGCTGCGTGAGCATAGCCTGACCCATGGCCTGTCCCGCGTCACCAAAAAGGACTGGTCGGCCTCTGGCAAGCATTTCTTTTCCGGTAAGCCGCCGCGCCCCCGGGGGCGGGAATGACCCGGAAGGCGGGCAGCAAGCCCGCTGATGTAGCCCGCGACAACCGGCAGGACGTTTGGGATGCGCTACGCGAAACAGGCGTTCAATGGCGCACGATTCTGGGGCTGTCTGATCATCTTCGGATCGCCCGCAAAACCGTTGACGATTATCTTATTGCCCTCGCCGCTGGCGGATATGTCGAGCGCCGTAATCTGGATGATCGGTACCAGACGGTCGAGGTCCGGCTGATCCGCGATGTTGGCTATCATGCGCCGCGCCTGCGCAAGGACGGGACGCCTGTCACGCAAGGCGGCGGGGTCACCAACATGTGGCGCTCAATGCGCATGCTCGGCACGTTCGGGGTCACCGATGTGGCCCTGCATTCCGCCACCCCTTCGGTCTCGGTCACGATCGACACAGCGCAGGCATACTGCGGGATGCTTCTGTCGACCGGTTACCTCCGCGTCGTGACAAAGGCTGACCCGGTCAAGGGCCACAAGGCCGTCTATCGGCTGATCCGTGATGATGGCCCGCAGGCTCCGATGATCCAGCGTGTAAAGCAGGTTTATGACCCCAATACGCGCAAGGTCTATCGGAAGGTAGGCCAGGAATGACGACGCCGCTCGAGATCGCCCGCAGCGCCTGGGCGCCACTGCCCGACTGGGTTGAGGTTCTGGCAGGCAAATGTGCCGAGATGAGCCAACGTCAGGTCGCCGAGCGCATCGGATACTCGGGTGGCATGGTCAGCCAACTGTTGCGCAACCGCTATCGCGGCAATCTGGCAGCAATCGAGGATGCCGTGCGCGGTGCGTGGATGGGGGCCACGGTACTGTGCCCCGTCATGGGCAGCATCCCGACCGACGCCTGTCAGGACTGGCAGAAGAAATCCCGTGAATTCGTGCCGAGCAACCGTCTGCGTGCCCGCATGCAAACGGCCTGCAGCAAATGCCCCCGGTGCCGGAAGGAAGGTGCATGATGGCCCACAAGACGCTCCTTGAGCAGCTCGATGATATTCAATTTTCGGACGCGGCTCACGCTTTGGCCGAACAACTGTCCCGCCACAGTGCGACGGATGAGATGGGTGTGGTTGTTCTGACCGCCGCTACCACGCTGATCGCGCGGGAGTGCCCCGGCCAAACTGCGGCCAGCATTCATAAAATGGCCCGCCTTTCCGATGAGTTCGCCGAGATTGTCATCCGCATGCACATCGAGATCCATACGGGTCTCGCGTCCGGCCCGGATCTTCGCATTGTCGGCGGCACGGATCTCGGGGGTGCGGCATGATCCCCGCGAACCTGATCGTCCAGGCGGTCTGCGCATATCACGGCATCGCCTTCGCCGATCTGACGGGCGCGGGCCGCGCGCCCCAGATCTGCTGGCCGCGCCACGAGCTGATCTACATGCTGCGCGGCAACGCCGGGTTGTCGCTCAACGAGATCGGCCGACTGGTCGAACGTGACGGCAAGACCGTTCAGAACAGCCTCAATCAGGTTACCAGTCGGCTGGCCGATGATCCCGAATACCGCGACCGCGTCCAGCGGCTGAACCGTTTCGTGCTCTGCTTCGAGGACCGGCCGACATTGGTACCCACGCTGCTCGACCGTGCCCGGCGGATGATCGGCCGGGCCGATCCCAACGCGGCCGATGTGCAGGCCTGTGGCTTCGCTCTGCTCACTGCAGCCTCGATCCTGACCACCACCGATCTGACCGATGCCGAGGCGCGCTGCTGTGCGCTTCAGGCGCTCGGCCAGACCGCCTGACCACAATTTCCAGAGGAAAAATAGACATGACCAACCAAGAAACCCAGTTCACACCCGCTCCGATGCCGGACGGGATTATTGATGTCGCGGGCAAGCCCTACATGCCTGATGGCACCGGGAAGCTGACCGCCGTCGAAGTCATCCCGGCGCGAAAGAAGCTGCGCGATGAAATGGTGCGCAGAGAGTTCGGCTTTGCCCTGGCGCTTTCCGAGCAGATCGCGAGATTCCGCGCCCACGTGATTACCAACCTCGGGTCGTTCGACGCGATGATCAAGCAGGAATACGGGGTCACAGTCGGCGGGGAAAAGGGCAACCGAAGCTATCTGTCATATGACGGCCTCTGGAAGATCGAGGTCCGCGTACAGCCTCGTATCGGCTATAGCAGCGAGATGCAGTCGGCCAAGGCGCTCTTTGACGAGTGCATGCGAGAATGGTCGGCCGACGCCCCTGCGGAGCTGCGCTCGATCGTCACCAACGCGTTCGACGTGGATCGCGAGGGGCAAATCAATCGGGCGAACGTCGATATTTTGCTGAACGTTGAAAGCGAGAACCCGCGTTTCCGCGAGGGCCAGCGTGCGCTTCGCGAGGCCGAATACACGATCAGCTCCAAGGAATACGTGCGCTTTTCGATGCGCCCGGACTGCCGCTCGAAGTGGCAGGCCGTCACCATTGATCTGGCGAACGCGTGAGGAGGTGATCATGTCGATTGAAACAGATATCGCACGTCACCGCACCGCCCGTGCCCTGGCGATCCGGCTGGCGGATATCGCGGCGCTTCCTACCGCCACCACCGCCCTTCAAACCTTCATCAACGCCGGTGGCGTGGTCAGCTACATCAGCCCGGCGCAGGGCTATCGGGCGCGGCTTCATGGTTTCACCGCGACCGGCACGGGTGGCGCGGCGCAGGCTGTCGGCAACTGGATCGCCCAGGTGATGCGCAAGACGGCGGGGGTGGCATGACCGCCGCCCGCTCCCTCCAGCGCATGATTCATGTCGGCTGCAAGCAGCTCGGCCTGGACGCGGACACGCGGCGCGATCTTCAGCTGGTCGCGACCGGCAAGGCCAGCATGGCCGACATGTCCGAGGTCGAGTTGCAGAAGGTCGTTGAAGCCCTGAAGAAACGGGGCTTCAAGACGGGTTTCAAGCCCGGTTCGAAGGGGCGCTGCCCGGCTGCACCGCGCGGGGATTTGCGCTACGCGCATGTGCTGTGGCGCATTCTTGGCGAGGCCGAAGCGATCCGGGTGCCCGGCCGCGATGGCCTCAACGCCTTCATCCGTGCCCGCTTCGAGGGGCATTGGTCCTTCGTCCCAATCGATATCGACGCCCTGCGCGACCCGGACCAGATCAGCGACGTCACGCGCGCGCTGAAGGACATGTGCCGTCGCGCCGGTATCCCGACCTGACCCCATAGAGGCCCGCGATGCCGACGACCGACTGGCCCTTCGCGGGCCTGACCCCCATGAAATACGGCGCCATCCTCTTCAATGAGGTAGGGGCATGAAGATCGACCCGCGCCCGCCCGCCCATATCGCCCGCTATGTCGAGGCGCTCGGCCGCGACCGGGCCATTCAGTTCCTGCTCGAGTTCGGTGGGGCGGAACTCTACATCGCCCCCACGCCCAAGGGCCGTTCGCGGCTGGTCGAGGTGATCGGCATGGACGGCGCCGCCGCGCTGGCCGCCATTGCCGATCGCCTGCCAAAGCGGGTGCCGACCGCCAAGCCGTGGGTTGCCCAGTGCCTGCGGCTGCAAGGCCTGAATGTCGCCTCCATCGCCCGGATGCTGCACGTCAGCGACGTGTCCGTCCGCAAATGGCTCAAGCGCGTGCCCACCGGCACGTTCGAGGATTCCCGCCAAATGAGGCTGCTGTGATGTCGTCGTTTCTTCCCGAAATCGCCCGTGACCTGCTTGTTGTTTTGGGAGGCGCATGGGCGGCACAGGCCTGCGTGACCGGGCTGGCGCTGTATCTCAACCGCTGGGCCACAGCCTCAATCTGGCCCGCCCTCTTCTGCGGCTGGGCCGCCGCCTTCGCGTGGGTGACGGCCTGCGCCCTCTCTTATGGAGTTCACCTGTGATGGATCTGATAGCAGAGATCGACAAGCTGGAGAGCGATAGCCTGGACGCAATCGTCGAGGTGATCGGCGCGCCGAAGCTGTATAACGACGGCAAGAGCGCCATGCGGGATTGGTTTCTGGGGCGCCTGCGTCGGATGATTCCGCCTGTGGAACCAGCGAACGCTCTCGACCGCACAGGACGGAGAGATGGGCCGGTGGCGGGGACTGCTAACGGACCATTGGTGGAGTTTGTGGCCGGGCGAGAGGGATTTTTCTTCCGAACAAAGGCCTGCGCGCAGGACGGAGGAGACGACCTCGCCCCGGAAGCGACAGAAGCCTGCGCCGAACAGACAGAAATCGTCATAAAGGCGTTGCAGGCCGCCGCGCAGGAGATTGATCCGAGGTTTGTCGGGCATCACGAAAACGTCAGCTTTGCCATCAGAAGGTTGCGGAACCTGACGCAATCATTCCGCGACGCCTGCCAGTCGAACGACGCCCTCCGGGCCGATAAGGCGAAACTGGAAGGGCTGGCCGACGATCTGGCGAAAGCGGCTAAAGAAACGATTGACGCGGACTGTCCGTGCCGCAGTTGCCGTCGCCGTCGCCGTCGCCGTCGCCGAATACACCCGGTTCAAGGAGGGGAGCAAATGAGAGACGCGCCGGAACGGATAGGGCTAATCAGGGATGGCCTCGGCAATTGGGCGCTTGCGCATCGCACCGAAGCTGATGTGGCCGTCCACTATGCCCGCGATGGTATTGTCGACCGCCAGCTTGCCGAAGCACAGGCCGAGATAGAGCGGCTGCGCGGACAGACTAAGAAGCAACGCCATGTGATCCCCAAGGTTTATAGCCGCGTGGCCGCCGTCGCGGATGATATGTGCGACGAAGGTGACCGCGTGTTTCTCGACACCACTAACGACGCTGGTGTTCTCCGCGATCTCCGCGAGGAATGGGATGCCCACAAGATCATGGGCGAGGAGATCATCACCTCCGAGCAGGAGGCGCAGACATACCGAAAGCGCACCATCGCCGCCGAGGCCGACCGTGACGCCCTGCGCGCGGAAGTGGAGGCGCTGAGGAGAGATGCCGAGCGGTATCGCTGGCTGCGCAGCCACATCCTCGACACGATCCAGCGAGGCGGAGTGTTCGCCGGGCAGACGCCGCAAAACGTGGTCATGGCGGAGGAAGATCTTGGCGCGGTCGTGGACGCCGCCCTCCGCAGCGAAGCAGATGGCGACCGACCGTGACCTCTCGGCCTTACTGATATGTGTTATTGCTAATGTTATGTTCTTATTGGAATTCAACAGGACATCACCATGCACCCCACCTTAGAGCCGGTCATTGCGACCGCTCCTGTCGCCCCATGGCTGGGCGGCAAACGCAACCTCGCCAGGCGGATCTGCGCCATCCTCGACACCACCCCTTGCGCCACCTATGCCGAGCCGTTCGTCGGCATGGGCGGCATCTTCCTGCGCCGTCAGGCCCGACCGAGGGCCGAAGTGATCAATGATCGTGGCCGCGACATCGCCAATCTGTTCCGCATCCTGCAGCGCCACTATCCACAGTTCCTGGACACGCTGCGCTTCCAGCTGACGACTCGGGCCGAGTTCGAACGGCTGGTCGCAACCGATCCCGACACGCTCACAGATCTCGAGCGTGCTGGCCGATTCCTTTACCTTCAGCGCACGGCGTTCGGGGGTAAGGTCTCGGGCCGGAACTTCGGTGTGTCGAAAGATCGAGGCAGCCGGTTCAACCTGACGACGCTGGAACCGATGCTTGAGGATCTGCACACGCGCCTGTCGGGCGTCGTGATCGAGTGCCTGGACTGGGCCGCCTTCATCCCGCGTTACGATGGCCCGGACACATTATTTTATGTGGATCCACCGTACTGGGGTTGCGAGAACGATTACGGCAAACAGATGTTTGCCAGGGATGACTTCGCCCGGCTGGCCGCCGCTCTTGGCACGATCAAGGGCCGATTCCTTCTGTCGCTGAACGACGTGCCCGAGGTTCGGGAGGTGTTCTCGGCCTTCAATATCGCCGAGGTCCGCACCTGCTATACGGTCAATGCGAGGCGGGAAGGCACCCAGAACACCGAACTTCTGATCAGCAATATCCCGCTGTAAACGACGTTTAAGGCCCCCGTGACGGGGCCTTTTCATGCTGTCCCGGCCCGTTTCACCTATGCGCAGGGAGCAACGCTCGTGGCCCCCTTTTTTTGTCGTTTTGGCCCCTTATTTTTGGCGCGCCACACCAGAGTAACCAGCCAGGACATCGACGCATTCCCGGCCTTTGCGACAGACTCAGTAAACCGTGACTTCCGTGCCGATCGGCACAGTGTTGAACAATGCGATCACGTGATCATTCACCATTCGCAGGCAACCATTTGAAACCGCGTGGCCGATAGACGACGGCTCTGTGGTGCCATGAATGCGTATCGCCGTGTCATGGCCGTTCTGATACAGATACATCGCCCGCGCGCCCAGCGGATTGGTCGGGCCTCCGGGCATACCACCCTCATATTTCTTGTAGGCACCGGGGTTGCGCGCGATCATTTCAGGCGTCGGTCGCCAGCTTGGCCACTCGACCTTGCGCGCCACAACGGCTTTGCCGCGGAACTTCAACTCATCCTTGCCGACGGCAACGCCATAGCGCATCGCCTTGCCGGGCGCAGTGATGTGATACAGAAAGAACTTGTCCGACACGATGATGATCGACCCCACCG
>JAATGA010000413.1 GCA_015654855.1 Rhodobacterales bacterium | reverse complement strand
CTTCGTGCAGCAGCACGCCGAGAGTGGCGGGTTTCGGAGTGGAGGGGGTGCTTTCCATGAGCGGCACATATAATAAGCAGGCTTACCATTCAAGCGGTCCCGATCTGATGCCGACGCCGGGCAGCCTTGCAGCGGCGGCAAGGCTGCCCGGCGCGGGGAATGGTTCCCGAAGCGGAAGGGATGTCGGTTTGCGGGGCGCGCAATTCGGGCGGAAAAGGGGGGCGAATTTGGCCCACCGCCCCCCTTTCCAACCGGGAGAACGGTCGTCGCCGGCCATCCCCCTTTGCCTTCAACCCGGAACGGCCGGCGTGGCGCGGTCTTCCCGGCGAAGTGTTAGCGATAACATACAGCCGTTCACGGCCTTGGACAAGCGCCGGCATTGCCGCTAACAAGAGAAAACCAGCCATCTGCCTGCGAGTTGCGCGTGACCAAACCCCCACATCCCGACCCCCGCCGTGCCCTGACGCTTCGCGACGTGTCCGAGGCCTCGGGCGTCAGCGAGATGACGGTCAGCCGGGTGTTGCGCAACCGGGGCGACGTGTCGGGCGCGACGCGGGAAAAGGTGCTGCACGCGGCCCGCAGCCTCGGCTATGTGCCCAACAAGATCGCCGGCGCCCTTGCCAGCCAGCGGGTGAACCTGGTGGGCGTGATCATCCCCTCGCTGTCGAACATGGTCTTTCCCGATGTACTGACCGGGATTTCCGCCGTGCTGGAGGATACCGGGCTGCAACCCGTGGTGGGCGTCACCAACTACTCCCCCGATCGTGAGGAAAGCGTGCTTTACGAGATGCTGTCCTGGCGCCCCTCGGGCGTGATCCTGGCGGGGCTGGAGCATTCCGAGGCTTCGGTTTCCATGCTGACCCAGGCTGGCGTGCCTGCGGTCGAGATCATGGATGTCGACGGCGCGCCGGTCGATTCGGCGGTCGGCATCTCGCACCGCCGCGCCGGGCGCGAGATGGCTGGGGCAATCATCGCGGCGGGCTATCGGCGGATCGCTTTCCTCGGCACGATGATGCCCTACGACCACCGTGCCCGCAAACGGCTGGAAGGGTTCGAGGAGACGCTTGCCAAAAGCGGCCTCGTGCTTGCGGATCGGGAATTCTACACCGGCGGCTCGGCCCTGCTGAAGGGGCGCGAGATGACCGAGGCGGTGCTGCGCCGCACCCCGGATGTCGATTTTCTGTATTACTCCAACGACATGATCGGCGCGGGGGGCCTGCTTTACTGCCTGGAGCAGGGGCTGGACGTGCCAGGCCGCATGGGGCTGGCCGGGTTCAACAACATTGATCTGCTGGACGGTCTGCCGCGCCGGCTGGCGACGATGGATGCCTGCCGCAAAGAGATCGGCCGTATCGCCGCCGAGATCGTTTCAGGCAAACGTCCGACCGGACAAGTCGGCGGAGAAATCGTGGAACTGACCCCGCGCCTGCAACCCGGCGATACGATCCGCAAGGTCTGAGCGGCGATTGGCTCGCGCGGCATATCCGGTGGCAGGGGCACGGCCTTCAGGGCTATGCCCGGGTGGGTCGGGTTGGCCATGACACGCCGACGCTTGTCATGCCTCGCCCGGGCGGGAGCGCCGGATCGGCGGGTGCGAGATTTTTTCCGAAAAACTTTGCGAAGGGCGGGAACCTGCTGGCCCCTGCGGCGTTGGCTGTCCGCAACCCCTTGGCGGTTTTCGCGACGAGGGGATTCTTGAACCTGTGGCCCATGGCTGACGGGGGTAATGATTGCGGGGCGGCCTTCGGGTCGTCCCTTTTTCGTTGCGATGGCGCGGGGGGCTTTCCCCCCGTGGCGCAAGCCGGAGTGCGTGCGCCAGCCCCTCAGCCGAGTTCCGCGACGATCGCCCGTGCGGCTGCGGCCGGATCGGCCGCCTGCCAGACCGGGCGACCCACGACGATATGATCGGCGCCGTTCGCGATGGCGCGGGCGGGCGTCTCGATCCGCTTCTGATCGCCCGAGGCTGCGCCCGCGGGCCGCACCCCCGGCGTCACGATCAGCTTGCCCGCCGCCCCCGGCAAGGCGCGGATCGCCGCCGCCTCTTGCGGCGAGGCGATGACGCCGTCCGCCCCGGCCTCCAGCGCGCGGGCGGCGCGTTCCAGCACGATTTCGGCGATCTCGCCGGGCCGGATCAGGTTGGCGTCCAGATCGGCCCGGTCGAGCGAGGTCAGCACGGTCACGGCCAGGATCTTCAGATCCGTCCCCGCCTTGCCCTCGGCTGCCGCGCGCACCACCTGCGGGTCACCATGCACGGTCAGGAAGTCGAGGCCATGGCCCGCGATGCCGCGCACCGCCGCCTCGACCGTCGCGCCGATGTCGAACAGCTTCATATCGAGGAAGATGCGCTTGCCGCGTTCGCGCTTCAGCTCGTTCGCGAGCGCGAACCCGCCGCCGGTCAGCATTCCCAGCCCGATCTTGTAGAACGAGGCGTCGTCGCCGATCCGGTCGGCCAGCGCGAGGCCTTGCACGATATTGGGTACATCGAGCGCGACGATGAGGCGGTCATCGGACATCGGTCTTCTCCGGCATTTGAGGCGTTTGGGGTGATGGGCCGCACCGACCCCGCTGTCAAGTCGCGATCCGCGTGTTATCCCGTCGGACAAAGGCGACAACAGAGGCGGGGCGATGATCCTGGCATTCGACATCGGCGCATCGCGCATCAAGGCCGGTCTGGCGGTCGGCGGCGGGATCGAACCCTTGGGCGAGGCGGCGACGCCGCTGGCGGATTTCGGCGAATTCGCCGACGCGATGGCGCGGTTTCTGCGTGGGCGGTCGGTGCGCGGCGTGGCCGTGTCGATCGCCGGCGTCGCCGATCCGGCCACGGGGCGGATCAAGGTTGCCAACATCCCCTGCGCCGACGGGCGCCCCCTGGCGCGGGAACTGGGCGCGGCGCTCGGCGTGCCGGTGCTGATTCTGAACGACGCCGACTGTTTCGCCCTGGCGGAGGCGCGGGCCGGCGCGGGGCGCGGGCATCGCAACGTGTTCGGCGTGATCCTCGGCAGCGGGGTGGGCGGCGGCCTCGTCCTTGGCGGGCGGCTGGTCGAGGGGCGGGGCGGCTATGCCGGCGAATGGGGCCACGGCCCGGTGCTGAAGACCCGCGCCGCCGGATACGACGTGCCGCATTTCCCCTGCGGCTGCGGCCAGGCCGGCTGCATCGACACGGTGGGAGGCGCGCGCGGGATCGAGCGGCTGCACCTGCATCTGAACGGCAAAAGCCTGTCCTCGCGCGAGGTTCTGCGCGACTGGCTGGCGGGCGCGCCCGCGGCACGGCGCACGGTGGATGTGTGGCTGGATCTGGTGGCGCCGCCGCTCGCCATGATCGTCAACACCGTCGGCTGCTCGGTCGTGCCGGTGGGCGGCGGGCTCGCCAATGTGCACGAACTGATCGAGGTGCTAGACCGCGTGGTGCGTGGGATGATCCTGCGGGGCGGCGATGCGCCGCTGGTGGTTCCGGCGGCGGCGGGCGCCGAGCCGGGCCTGCTGGGCGCGGCGACCGCAGGGGTCGAGGCCTTCGCCGCCGAGGCCGGTTGACAGCATCGCCCCCCGGCCTGATCCTTGCGCCAAAACCCATGCGAGGCGGGATGCGGATTTCCATCGACTATGAACGGCCCGAGCAGGGGCCGGCCTCCGGCCCGGTGACGGTTGGGTGGTTCCTGACCTCGGACAAGGGCGCGGTGCTCTACGACCCGCCGGAGCGGGTCAGCGTGCGCCAGACCAACCGGACCCATGCCAAATCCGCCGGCCGCTGCCCGGCGGTGATCCAGCTCGAAAGCCGGTATTTCATGGTGAAATGCCCCTTCGATCTGCACATCGGCTTTGGCCGTGACGCAAAGGGCAAGGCGCAATTGATCAATCGTCTGGGCGGCGCGAGTCCGGTCCGGTCGAACAAACTGGGCGAGGTGCTGACCTTGGTGAACGAGGCCGAGTGGCGCTTTCCCGACCGCCCGACCGTGCAGTTGCATCTGCCCTACTGCTTCATCGCCGACGAGATGGTCTATATCACCCAGCTCGACGCCTTCGCGCACTACCGTCGCCAGCCGCTGCCGGGTACGATCTTTGGCGGGCGGTTCCCGCTGAACCTGTGGCCGCGTCCGCTGATGTGGGCCTTCGAATGGCACGAGCCGGAAAAGGATCTGATCCTGAAACGCGGCGATCCGCTGTTCTATGTCCAGTTCGAGGCGCAGGGCCCGGATCGCCCGATCCAGGTGGTCGAAGCGGAGCGGACGGCGGAACTCGTCACCTATATGGAGCAGATTTCCGGCGTGGTGAACTACGTCAACCAGACCTTCGGCCTGATGAAATCGGCCGAGGCGATGCGGCCCGAACGGCTGCTGGTGCCCAAGGGGCGCTGATGCGATCCTCGCTGGAGATCTGGTCGGTTGCGACGGGTCGGTCGCATGTGGTGCTGCAAACGGATGTGGAGATGTCCGCTCCGAACTGGGATCCGGTTTCGGATGCGCTGCTGGTGAATTGCGGCGGGCGGCTTTTCCGCGTGCCGCTTGAACGGCCCGGGCTGGAGCCGCTGGAAACCGGCTTCGCCACCGCCTGTAACAACGACCACGGCTTTTCGCCCGATGGCGCGACGATCTTCCTTTGCCACCATCGCGGCAACGGGGCCGAGATGTTCCGCATTCCCCGCGCAGGGGGAGAGCCGCAGCCCATGCCGCTGCCGCCGCGAAGCTGGTGGCATTCGGCCAGCCGTGACGGGGCGCGGATCGCCTATGCCGCCGCGCGGAGGCAGGGCAGGGTGGTCGACATCGCGGTCGCCGATGCGGATGGCCGCAACGAAAGGGTGCTGACCCCCGGCGACGGGCACAGCGACGGGCCGGATTTTTCCGCCGACGGGGCCCGCGTCTACTACAACTGCGACAGGGGCGGCCATGCGCAGATCTGGTGCTGCGGGGTCGATGGTTCGGGCCACCATCAGGTGTTCGTCGACGAGAACGTCAACTGGTTTCCGCATCCCTCGCCCTGCGGGCGGTATCTGGTCTGGATCTCCTATCCGCCCGGCACGCTGGAACATCCGGCCGACCGGCCTGTTGCCCTGTGCATGGGCGACCCGGAGGGGGGCAACCGCCGGATACTGGCCGAATTCAACGGCGGTCAGGGAACACTGAACGTGCCGTCCTGGGCGCCGGACGGATCGGCCTTCGCCTTTGTGCGTTACGCGCCGCCCGCCGCCTGATCGGCCCCCCGATTAATCGCGCAGGCTCAGGCGATCAGCCAAAGCCGCCAGGGCAGGCATGACCCGCCAGGCGGGGGCCCCCCGCTCACGCCGCCAGTTGCTGTGCCGCCTGCTGCGGCTGGCGCGCGCTGAACAAGGCGCGGGCGCTTTTCAACAGCCGTCCGCGCAGATCCGGCCCCTGCGCAGGTTCGGCCGTGCGGATGCGGATTTCATAGGGGATCAGCCGCGCCTCGTCCTTGACGAGAAGTGCGACCATAGCCTCGATCTGACCGAAATCGCGGTCGCGGCGGGCATGTTCGATGCGGGCGGAAAGGATGCGCATGGGCGTTGTCCTCAGGCTCTGCGGTGACGCGGGTATTCGCGGCCTCACCATTTCACATGGTAATTAACGCGCGGTTTAACATGTCGGTTGCGTCACCCCGTCGCAGGCTCGCGCGATCGTGAATTTTCGCAACCCTCCGGCCTGGATGCGGCTTGAAATGCCGTGCCCCCGCGACCACCTGTTACCCGAGACCCGGACAGGGGCCGTGCCGTTCCCGGGCGGCCCGGGGCCGGGGGCTAACGGAAAAAAGGAGATACCGATGAACCTCGAAAAGTTCACGGAACGGTCGCGCGGTTTCCTTCAGGCGGCCCAGACCATCGCGGCGCGGGAAAGCCATCAGCGCATCGGCCCCGAGCATCTGCTGAAGGCGCTTATGGATGACGATCAGGGCCTTGCGGCCAACCTGATCCGCCGCTCGGGCGGCGAGCCTCTGCGTGTTGCCGAAGCCGTAGACCTTGCCATCGAGCGCGAGCCGAAAGTCACCGGCTCGAATGCGCAACCTTATACCGACCAGGCGCTGGTGCGGGTGCTGGACGAGGCCGAGAAGGTTGCGAAGAAGGCGGGCGACAGTTTCGTCCCCGTGGAGCGCATTCTGATGGCGCTGGCCATGGTCAACACCAAAGCGAAGGATGCGCTGACCGCCGGTGCGGTGACTGCGCAGAACCTGAACGCCGCGATCAACGACATCCGCAAGGGGCGCACGGCCGACTCGGCCTCTGCCGAGGACAGCTACGAGGCGTTGAAGAAATACGCCCGCGATCTGACCGAGGCCGCCGAACAGGGCAAAATCGACCCGATCATCGGTCGCGACGAGGAAATCCGTCGCGCCATGCAGGTGCTGTCGCGCCGGACCAAGAACAACCCCGTGCTGATCGGGGAACCGGGCGTGGGTAAGACCGCGATCGCCGAGGGTCTTGCGCTGCGCATCGTCAACGGCGACGTGCCGGAATCCCTGCGCAACAAAAAGCTGCTGGCGCTCGACATGGGCGCGCTGATCGCCGGGGCGAAATATCGCGGTGAATTCGAGG
>JAATGA010000256.1 GCA_015654855.1 Rhodobacterales bacterium | reverse complement strand
GGCGACCCGGCGATGGAGGTCGCGCGCGAGCGGATCGAAGCGGCGGGCATTCCCGTCGTCTATGTCGATTTCTTCTCGCATCCGCAGGAAAACTCGATGCCCTCGCTGCGCATCCTCGGCCAGTTGATTGGCCAGGAGGCACGGGCGGCAGAGTTCACCGAATTCTACGAAACCAGGCTGAGCCGTATCCGCGAACGGCTGGCCGATCCCGCGATCCCGAGGCCGGGCGTCTTCGTCCATGTTCACGCCGCGGCGGCCAACTGCTGCTCAACCGTCGGCCCCGGCGTGTTCGACGATTTCGTCACCACGGCCGGGGGGCGCAATATCGGGCGCGAAGTCGTCACCGGCGTGCTGGGCAACGTCAGCCTGGAATTCCTGCTGGGCGCGGACCCGGATTTCTATATCGCCACCGGAGGGTTGCATATGCGTCCGCGCGGCGGCCTGGTGCTTGGCCCCGGCGTGGATATGGCCGAGGCGCGCGGCACATTCGACGCGCTGATCGGGGCCACCGGCTTCAATGCTTTGCGCGCGGTCGAGGAAGGCCGGGTCGCCGGCATCTGGCATCTGTTCAACGACAGCCCCGTTCATATCGCGCTGATCGAATATCTGGCCAAGACCCTGCACCCCGACCTGTTCGCCGATGTCGATCCCGCCGCCACCATGGCCGAGATCGAGACGCGATTCTCCCCCGTTCAGGTGCCCGGCATCTGGTGGATCGCCGGCACGAAATGACCGGGGCGATCAAAAGGATGGCGGCGATCGACGGACAAAGCCCTGGCGACGATCTGCTCGCCCGCTATCGCCGGCAAAACCGGCGACGGGCCGGTATCGTGGCGGTGCTGGCGGTGCTGGCCGTTCTGGCGCTGGTCGTTGATCTGATCACCGGCCCGGCGGGCCTGCCGCTGAGCGAGACGTTGCGGGCGCTGACCGGCGGCGAGGTGGCGAAAAGCGCCCGGGTCATCGTCTGGGACGTGCGCCTGCCGGTCGCAATGATGGCACTGCTGGTGGGCGCAGCCCTGGCGCTGGCCGGGGCCGAGATGCAGACGGTGCTGGAAAACCCCCTCGCCGAGCCGTTTACCCTGGGCGTGTCCTCGGCGGCGGCGCTTGGCGCGGCGACGGCCATCGTGCTGGGCGTCTCGCTGCCGTTTCTGCCGGGGGTCTGGACCATTTCGGGCAATGCCTTCGTCTTCGCTTTGGGCGTTCTGGCCCTGCTGCAAGGCCTGGGGCGGCTGCGGAGCGAGGGACCGCAGAGCCTGATCCTGCTCGGGATCGCGCTGAACTTCACCTGTGCGGCGCTGCTGTCGCTGTTGCAGTTCATCGCCTCGGCCGATGCGTTGCAGCAACTGGTGTTCTGGACCATGGGCAGCCTCGCCTCGGCCCGCTGGCCGGGGATCGGGCTGATTGCGGTGATCCTGGGCCTGACACTGCCCTTCGCGTTGCGCGCCTCGTGGAAGCTGACGGCGCTGCGCATGGGCGAGGATCAGGCGTTGAGCTTTGGGGTCAATGTCGCGGCGCTGCGCCGGTGGGCGATGATGCGGGTCGGGCTGCTGGCGGCGGGTGCGGTGTCGATGGTCGGCGTCATCGGCTTCGTCGGGCTGGCCGGGCCGCATATCGCCCGACTGCTGGTCGGCGAGGATCACCGCTATTTCCTGCCCGCGAGCCTTTTGACCGGGGCGGTGCTGATGTCGGTCGCCTCGACACTCTCGAAAACCGTGGTGCCGGGGGTGCTGCTGCCGGTGGGACTGGTGACCTCGCTGATCGGGTTGCCGATCTTCTTTTCGCTGATCCTGGGGCGTCGCGGATGAAGGGGCTGGCGGGGACGGGGATTTCGGTAAGGCTCGGGCGGCGGCAGGTGCTGTCCGGCCTCGACCTGCCGCTGCCGGAAGCTGGCAGTCTGACCGTTCTGGCAGGACCGAATGCCGCCGGAAAATCGACGCTGGTGCGCGCCATCGCGCAGCTTGTGCCTTACGAGGGGCGGATCGCGCTGGACGGTGCCGATCTGCGGGGCATGTCCTATACGGAACGCGCACGGGCGCTCGGCTATATGCCGCAGAGCCTGCCCGCAGGATCGGCGCTGAACGTGCTGGAAAGCGTGATCGCGGCAGGGCAGGCGGCGCAATCCGGGCTGCGGGCGAAGGCGGATGCCATTGCGATGGCGACGCTCGACCGGCTGGGCATCGGGGCTTTGGCCCTCGAACCGCTGG
Organism: Rhodobacterales bacterium; assembly: GCA_015654855.1. Lineage (GTDB taxonomy): Bacteria > Pseudomonadota > Alphaproteobacteria > Rhodobacterales > Rhodobacteraceae > JAATGA01. The sequence continues at coordinate 9,443 of JAATGA010000256.1, read as the reverse complement.
GGCGGCTGTCGGGCGGGCAGCGGCAGATGGTCGCGCTGGCGCAGGCCATCGTGCGGAACCCGCGCCTGCTGCTGCTGGACGAACCGACCAGCGCGCTCGACCTTGCCCGCCAGGCGCGGCTGATGGCCGAGGTGAGGGCGTTGACCGATGAAGGTCGGATCGTCATCGCGGTGCTGCACGATCTGGCGCTGGCGGCGCAGCACGCCGACCGCATCGTCATACTGCATGAGGGCAGGATCCACAGCGCCGGAAAGCCCGCGGATGTGCTGACCCCCGCCATGCTGGCCGAGGTTTACGGCGTCGAGGCGCGGGTGGAGCGCTGCTCACAAGGCCGACTGATGGTTCTGGTCGACCGCGAACTGCCGCGCGTCACCGAAATCGCCTGAGATAGACGTAATAGGCCCCGCCGCCGCCGTGGCGCAGATGCGCCTCGGACACCTGAAGGATGGCTTGCGCCATCGGCGCCATGCGCAGCCAGTGCGGCACCTGATGGCGCAGCGCCCCCATGCGCTGCGGGATGGGGCCGTGATCCTCGCGCTGTTTGCCCTTGCCGGTAATCACCAGCACCAGCCGCATCCCGGCGCTTTGGGCGTTCAGGATGAACCGGATCAGCTCGGGGTGCGCCTCGGCGAGCGTCATCCCGTGCAGGTCGATCCGCGCCTCGGGCGCAAGCTTGCCGCGCGTCATTCTGGCGAAGGATTTCGCATCCATCTGCAAGGGCTGCGCCTTCAGCGAGGCACCCGGAGCCGGGGCCAGATCGTGTGGTCGCGCCGCCCCGGCCTTTTCGCCCAGGCGAAAGCGGGGCAGGGGTTCTGGCGGCAAGGGGTTCGGATCCGGCACCGGCGCGGTCTCGGTTGCGGAGGGCACATCCTTTGGCCGGGCCCTGGCGTGCATCGCATGGGTGCTGCGGGCGACGGCGGCCCAAAGCTCCTGCTCCTCGGGGCGAAGGCTGCGGCGGCGGGCCATGGTTCAGCCCTCGGGCATCATCGCATAGGCGCGGTCGATGGGCACCAGCAGGATCAGCCGCCCGCCATCCTTGACCGTGCCGGCCTCGTCCCCTGCCCGCGCGCCGGATCCATAGAAGATATCGGCCCGCTGCGGCCCCTTGATCGCACCGCCGGTATCCTGCGCCACCATCAGCCGCCGCAGCGGGCTGCGTCCGTTCTTTTCCACCCAGACCGGCGCGCCGAGCGGGGTGAAGGCCGGGTCGATCGCAACCGAGCGCAGGGTGGTGATCGACCGGCCCATCGCCCCGATCGGCCCCTTTTCCGCCGGCAGATCGGCGATCTTGCGGAAGAAAACATAAGAGGGGTTGTGGTTCAGCAGCGCCATGCCGCCCGCCCCGGTCTGGCGGACGTAAGATTTGATTTCCTGCGCGGAAACTTCATCCGGGGTGTGGCTGCCGCGCCGGATCATCTCTTGCCCGACCGAGCGATAGGGGTGACCGTTCTTGCCGGCATAGCCGACGCGGATCACACGGCCGTCGGTCATGCGGACGCGGCCGGACCCCTGAACTTGCAGAAAATAAACCTCGACCGGATCTTCGAGCCAGGCGAGTTCCAGACCCCGCCCGCGCAAGGCCCCGCCCTCGATCTCTGCCCGGGTGAGATACGCCGCGCCCTCCTGCAATTCGGGCGGGCGGCGGTAGATCGGATAGGCGAAACGCGGGGTGCGTACAGGCGAGCCGTCGAGTTCCGGTTCGTAATAGCCGGTGAACAAGGCCGGCGGGCGGCCGATCACCACCGGGCGGAACAGCAGCTCAAAGAAGGCCCTGGCCGAGGCATCGGTGTCGCCCGCATCAGCCGCCGCCTGGCAGACCGGGCGCCAGTCGGACGCGTCGAGCAGATCGCAAGTGTCGCGAAAGGCGCGCAACGCCGCCCGGTGGTCGTCCGCCGGCCAGCCGTCCAGCGCCTCGAAATCCAGCATCTGCGCCGGAACCGGAACAGCCGCCCCGGTCATGGCAAAGGCGAGGCACAGGGCGCGGATCGCGGCACGCATCAGTCCCCGGTCGCGACCAGCTGCCAGTTGGGATCGGCGGCGCCCATCTTGCGGGCGAAGGTCCAGACATCGCGCTGGCGTTTGACTTCGGACGCCCGGCCCTCGACCACTTCGCCGACCTTGTCGCGCACGATCGAGGTCAGCTCGCCGACGAAACGGACCGTCACCTCGCCCACGCCGGTCGCGGGGTCGAAGGTCGCGTCGTGCAAGGCCATCTCTTTCAGGCCGACGAAATTCGCCTCTACCGAAAGGCCGCGGTTCTCGCGTTCCTCAATGGCGGCGGCGAAGCTTTGGGCGACATCGGCCGCCAGGAAGGGGCGGATGCGGTCGAGATCGCCATGCTCGAACCCCATGAGAATCATCTCATAGGCCCCGCGCGCACCTTGCAGGAAGGTATTGACCGAAAAGGCGGGTTCGGCCCGCTTCATCGCCGCCAGCGCCTCGGCGGCGGACGAGCCTTCGGTCACATGATCGGTGATGTCGCGATCCGGGCCGTCGGCCCCTGCCACGTCGGCCTCGCGGCGCGGACGGGCGCGCACATCCTCCAGCGGCACGGGCGGCTTTTCGAACCCGTCGCGGGTGCCAAGAACGGAGCGCAGCTTCAGGATCAGGAAGACCGCCACGGCGGCCAGAACCAGAAGCTGGATCAGCGAGTTTGTCATACGTTCCCTCTGTCGGCGGCCGGTCGCCGCGTGGCCTTTCGGGGGCTTGGTCCCGGCGTTCAATCGCCTATGTAGGACAGGGGGGCACCCAAGTCTACCGCGCCGCGGCAAAACACCCCGTGATGGAGGATCGAATGTGGCAATTCCTGCCGCTGTTGTTGTGGCCGTTCATCGAGATCGGCCTGTTCGTGACGGTCGGCGGCTGGCTGGGCCTGTGGCCGACGCTGGCCTGGGTGGCGGGCACGGCGGTGCTGGGGTTCTGGATCATCCGCCGCCAGGGGGAGCGCGCGCAGATCGCGATGCGCCACGGCATGGCCGCGATGGCCGATCCGCTGTCGCCGATGGCGAACGGGGCGATGACCGTCATGGCGGGGGTGCTGCTGATCCTGCCGGGGTTTCTGACCGACGCACTTGGCCTTTTGCTGCTGTTGCCGCCGGTGCGGGCGGCGCTGGTCGCGCTGATCGCGCGGCGAGTAACGGTCAGGGGCCAGGCCTTCACGGCCCGGGGCGGACGGGCGGACATCATCGACGGCGAGTTTATCGAGGTCGACGCCCCTTCGCTGCCGCGCGGGCCGGTGCGGGCGGGCGGTTCGGGCTGGACCGAAGACCAGGCCGCGCGGGATTGAGGCGGCGCGGCCTTCCTGCTAGGACGGCGGGCGAAACCGGAACCCGTTGAGGAGATCAGGGATGGCCGAGGAACCCACCGCCGCGCCGCAGGTGAAAATGCAGGTGCTGGCGCAATTCGTGCGCGACATGTCCTTCGAGAATATGGTGGCGCAAAAGGGCATCACCGGGGGCGACGTGCAGCCCGACATCCAGGTCGCCGTCAGCCTGGACGCCCGCAAGCGGGCCGCCGCGAACCAGTTCGATGTGATCACGAAATTCCGCGTGACTTCGAAGAACAAGGCCACCGAGGAAATGCTGTTCCTGCTGGAACTGGATTACGGCGGGATCTTCCTGGTCGACGGCGTGCCCGAGGATCAGCTGCATCCCTTCCTGTTGATCGAATGCCCGCGCCTGCTGTTCCCCTTCGTGCGCCGCATCATCTCGGACGTAACGCGCGATGGCGGCTTCCCGCCGCTGAACATCGACACCGTGGATTTCCTGGCGCTTTACCGTCAGGAACTTGCGCGCCGCGCCGAGTCGCAGCGCGCGACAGCCCAGCCGAACTGAGGCCGGCCGGGGGCCTTCGGGTCCCCTATTGCCGTCGTTTCCAGATCGCCGCCTCGCCCAGCTTTGTCACGAACGCCTCGTGCGCCGCCAGTTCTTCGGCAGTGATCCGGGACGGCAAGGGGGTCGGACGCGGGCGCGGGCGCCAGTCGGTCGGCGCCCCCCCGTCGCCAGCCTGCATGGTCGAACCCGCCAGCGCGAAATCCGGTTGTCGCCCACCGATCAGTTCCAGATAGACTTCGGCCAGAAGTTCGCTGTCGAGCAGCGCGCCGTGTTTCTCGCGCCCCGAGTTGTCGACGCCGAAGCGCCGGCACAAGGCGTCGAGCGTCGCCGGAGAGCCGGGGAATTTCTGCCGCGCCATGGTCAGCGTGTCGATGGCGATGTCTTTCGGCAAAAGCGGCAGGCCCGCCCAACCGAATTCGGCGTTCAGGAACTTCACGTCGAAGGCCGCGTTGTGGATCACCAGCTTCGCATCGCCGACGAAATCGAGAAAGGCCTGACCCACCGCCCTGAACACCGGCTTGTCGCGCAGGAATTCTTCGGAAATGCCGTGGACCGCGAAGGCCTCGGCCGGCATGTCGCGCTGCGGATTGATGTATTGGTGATAGACCCGGCCCGTCGGCAGATGGTTGAACAGTTCGATCCCGCCGATTTCGACGATGCGGTGACCCTCGGACGGCTCGAAGCCGGTGGTTTCGGTGTCCATCACGATTTCACGCATCGAAGCCTCCGCGAATATACGCGATCAGCGCTCGGACATATTCCCGCGCGGCCTGTTCGCCCAAGGTCTCAACGATATGATCCGCGCGGGCGCGTTTGTCACGGTCCGGCATCTGTCGCGCAAGGATCGCGGCGAATTGCGCCTCGGTCATGCCCGGGCGGGCAAGGACGCGGGCGCGCTGCACCAAAGGCGGGGCGGTGACCAGCAGCACAGCGTCCATCTCGGTCTCATAGCCCTTTTCATAGAGCAAAGGGATGTCGAGAACCGCCAGATTCGTCTCTGTTACTGCCAAAAATGCCTGCCGGTCGGCTGCGACCAGGGGATGGACGACGGATTCCAACCGGACGAGAGCCGTCGGATCGGCGGCGATCCAGGTCTTCAGCACCTCACGGTCGATGCCACCGCCGAAACGGGCGGCGGGGCAGAGTTCCGCCACCGGCTCCACAGCCGCGCCGCCGGGCGCATAAAGCCGATGGACGGCGGCATCGGCGTCCCAGACCGGGATGCCTTCCTCCCGGAACAATCGGGCGGTAAAGGATTTCCCCATGCCGATGGAGCCGGTCAGGCCCAGGCGAAAGACGCTCATTGCCCCAAAGCCGCGGCGCGCGCGGCCTCATCCACCTCGGGCCGGGTGCCGAACCAGCGTTCGAAACCGGGGGCGGCCTGATGCAGCAGCATCCCGAGGCCGTCCACCGTAACGCAACCGCGTGCTGCTGCTTGCAACAGAAAAGGGGTCTGCAACGGAGTATAGACCAGATCCGTGACCAAGGCCGAAGGATCGAGATCCGACAGATCGAGCGTCAGTTCGGGCTTGCCCACCATGCCAAGCGAGGTCGTGTTCACCACCGTCGCCGCCCCGTCGAACATCTGCCCCGCCAGCACCCATTCGCAGACATGAATCTTGGCGCCGAAGTCGTCGCGCAACGCCTCTGCCCGGGGACGGGAGCGGTTGGCGATGCGGATTTCGGGCACGCCGACCTCGATCAGCGCGGCGACGACCGCACGGGCCGCGCCCCCCGCACCAAGGACCGCCGCCGGACCTGCCGCCGGGTTCCAGCGCGGCGCCTTTTGCCGCAGGTTCGCGATGAACCCCGCACCATCGGTATTATCGGCCAGAATCTTGCCGTCCTTGCGGAAGATCAGCGTATTCGCCGCCCCGATCAGCGCCGCCCGATCCGTCACCGTATCGGCGAGCTTCAGCACCGCCTCTTTATGCGGGATCGTGACGTTGCAGCCGACGAAGCCCAGCTTCGGCAGCATCCGCAGCGCCTCGGCCAGGTCCTCGCGCGAGATGTCGAGAGGGATGTAATGCCCGGCAATGCCGTAGCGTTTCAGCCAATGCCCATGCAGCAAAGGCGAGCGGCTGTGCGCCACGGGCGAGCCGATGACACCGGCCAGCGGGATACGGGGATGGTCGGTCGTCATGCGTCGATGAATCCTCTGGTGCCAAGATAGCCGAGCAGCGGCAAAAGCGGCAGACCCAGGGTCGTGAAATAATCGCCCTCTATGGCAGAGAAAAGACGACTCCCCTCGGCCTCCAGCAGATAGCCCCCGACCGAAGCGGAAATCGCGGGCCAGTTGCGCGCCAGGTAGGCGTCGAGATAGGCGTCCGAAAAATCGCGCATCGTCAGACGCACCGTGCCGACATGGCGCCAGATCGGCTGAGCGCCATCATAAAGCACGACGGCCGACAGCAGCCGATGGGTCTGGCCGCGCAGGGCGCGGAGTTGATCGCGGGCCTGGTCGGGGGTTTCGGGTTTGGCAAAAACCTCCTTGCGAAACTCGAGCACCTGGTCGCAGCCGAGGACCAGCGCCTCCGGTTCCTTCTCGGCGATCTTGCGGGCTTTGGTCTCGGCGAGCACATCGGCGATGTCGCGCGGACCCGCTCCTTCGGCGACGAGCGCCTGACGGATCGCCTCTTCATCCACGCGGGCGGGGCGGGCGATGGCATCGACGCCGGCCGCGGTCAGAAGTTGTAAGCGAATGGCGGAGCCGGAGGCGAGGATCAGCGGTCTGGGCATCTGGGCGGATCTGTGGATATTCCGGTTACGTTCCTGAAGACAGGCTGCGGATCAGACTGGCCGGTCGCGCCGCGCGAGGCAAGGGGGTGGAAAACTTCCCACCCCCGCCGAATTTGTCCACGGGTGGACAGAGGATCGCGGCGGCGGCGGAAAAGATTATGTCCCGGTTCCGGGAAAAGCCCGGCTGTGGATATTGGCATCCGCGAACTTCACAATCAATATTATGAAAAATATGGATTTTTATTAGGATACCCGTCTGAACCTGTCCCTGACTTCCGCGATTTTCCACAGGCTTCTCCCTGTGGAAAAAGACGTGGGGAAGCCCGGCAATCCAGTTATCCCATGGCACATCAACATCATTCCTTTTCTTTCTTTTCCTTATAAAGAAGAAGGGAAAGGGGCGCGTGAGACATGACCGATTTCCTGGCCGACTGGTATCTCTGGATCAAGGCGCTCCATGTGATCAGCGTCATCGCCTGGATGGCGGGGATCTTTTATCTGCCCAGGCTTTTCGTCTATCACGTCGAACAGGTCGAGGCGGGCAGCAAGACCGATGCGATGTTCCAGGTGATGGAACGCCGGCTGATCCGGGGGATCATGAATCCGGCGATGGTTGCGACCTGGGTCTTCGGCCTGTGCCTCGTCTTCATCCCGGGTCTGGTGGACTGGAGTCTGATCTGGCCCTGGACCAAGGCGGCAAGCGTGCTGGCGATGACGTGGTTCCATCACTGGCTGTCGCTGAGGCGCAAGGATTTCGCGCGCGGTCGGAACGTGTTGACCGGTCGGCGCTATCGAATGATGAACGAACTGCCCACGCTGCTGCTGATCGTCATCGTGCTTTCGGTGATCGTGAAGTTCTGATCCGGGCGTTCCGAGATTGACTTCTGCAGGGCCTGCGCTTATGTGCGGCGCTTGCGGGGCCGTCCGGCCCATGCGCGCTTCCCATTTGCCATGACTGCGCCGGCGGAGGTGATCCGCCCTTCGACACGCGCCCACGGGATTTCCATGACCGAAGATACCATCGAACGCCTGAACCTCGCCGAACTGAAAGCCAAGACGCCCGCAGACCTGCTGGCCATGGCCGAGGAATGGGAGATTGAGAACGCCCCTTCCATGCGCAAGGGCGAGATGATGTTCTCGCTTTTGAAGGAACATGCCGAGGAAGGCTGGGAAATCGGCGGCGACGGCGTGCTGGAGGTTTTGCAGGACGGGTTCGGTTTCCTGCGCAGCCCCGAGGCGAATTATCTGTCCGGCCCGGACGACATATATGTCAGCCCGGAAATGATCCGGCAGTTCTCGTTGCGCACCGGCGATTCCATCGAAGGCGTGATCAAGGCGCCGTCCGAGACCGAGCGCTATTTCAGCCTGGTGAAGGCGACGCGGATCAATTTCGACGATCCCGAAAAGGCCCGTCACAAGGTCCATTTCGACAACCTTACCCCGCTTTACCCCGACGAGCGGCTGAAGATGGAAATCGAGGATCCGACGATCCGCGACCGGTCCGCCCGGGTGATCGACCTGGTGACGCCCATCGGCAAAGGCCAGCGCGCGCTGATCGTGGCGCCTCCGCGCACCGGCAAGACGGTGCTGTTGCAGAACATCGCGCGCTCGATCGAGGTCAACCATCCCGAGATCTATCTGATCGTCCTGCTGATCGACGAGCGGCCGGAAGAGGTGACGGATATGCAGCGCTCGGTGAAGGGCGAAGTCATTTCCTCGACCTTCGATGAACCAGCGACCCGGCACGTCGCCGTGTCCGAGATGGTGATCGAAAAGGCCAAGCGCCTGGTTGAGCATAAACGAGATGTTGTTATTCTGCTCGATTCGATCACAAGACTTGGACGTGCCTTCAACACGGTCGTCCCCAGCTCGGGCAAAGTTCTGACCGGCGGCGTCGATGCGAATGCGCTGCAACGGCCGAAACGGTTCTTCGGCGCCGCGCGGAACATCGAAGAGGGCGGATCGCTGACCATTATCGCGACGGCGCTGATCGACACCGGTTCGCGCATGGACGAGGTGATCTTCGAGGAATTCAAAGGCACCGGCAACAGCGAGATCATTCTGGATCGCAAAGTCGCCGACAAGCGGGTCTTCCCGGCCATCGACATCCTGAAATCGGGCACGCGGAAAGAGGATCTGCTGATCGAGAAATCGGATCTGCAAAAGACCTATGTCCTGCGGCGGATCCTGAACCCGATGGGGCCGACGGACGCCATCGAATTCTTGCTGGGCAAGCTGAAGCAAACCAAGTCGAATGCGGAATTCTTCGATTCGATGAACACCTGACAAGGGTTCGGAATCAAGGGGTTGACCTATGGATACGATCTTCGCGCCCGCCTCGGCCAAGGGTCGGGCCGGAGTCGCGGTCTTCCGCATTTCGGGGCCATCGGCGCATGAGGCGGTCCGGCAGCTTGCCGGGCGACTTCCCGAGCCACGGCGGGCCTCTCTCGCCGCCTTGCGGTGGAATGGCGAAGAGATTGACCGCGGACTGATCCTGGTCTTCGAGGCGGGAGCAAGCTTCACCGGCGAGGATGTCGCGGAATTGCAGGTCCATGGTAGTATCGCCGTGGTCTCTGCCTTGCAGCGGGTGTTGTCCGACATGCCCGGTCTGCGCCTGGCCGAACCGGGTGAATTCACCCGTCGCGCGCTGGAAAACGGCTGTCTGGATCTGGCGCAGGTCGAAGGTCTGGCCGATCTGATCGACGCCGAAACCGAGGCCCAGCGGAAACAGGCGCTGCGGGTGCTGTCCGGCGCCATTGGTGAACGTGCCTCCGATTGGCGCGGGCGACTGGTGCGGGCGGCGGCACTGATCGCAGCGGTCCTCGATTTCGTTGATGAGGAGGATGCGCCGAAGGATGTGACCGACGAGGT
>JAATGA010000335.1 GCA_015654855.1 Rhodobacterales bacterium | reverse complement strand
GCCAGCCGTAGAGACTTCCGGCGGCGAGAGCCACGATCGCAAGAACCGAGGTCAGCGCATCGGCCAGCACATGCAGATAGGCGGCGCGCAGATTGTTGTCATGATCGCCGTGACTCCCGTGATGATCGTGCCCATGATCGTGGTGATGGCCGTGATCGTGGTGATGGCCGTGGTCCCCGCGCAGGATCCATGCCGAGGCGAGATTGACGCCGAGCCCCAGCACCGCTACCGTGATCGCTTCCGAAAAGCGGATCGTGACCGGCTCGTAAAAGCGCAGCAGGCTTTCCCAGCCGATCAGCAGCGCGATCAGCGCCAGCACCACCGCGCTGGCGAAGCCCGCCAGATCGCCAAGCTTGCCCGTGCCGAAGCTGAAGCGCGGATTGCGGGCGTTGCGCCGGGCATAGGCATAGGCCAGCACCGCGATCAGCATGGCGGCGGCATGGGTCGACATGTGCCAGCCATCGGCCACCAGCGCCATCGAGCCGAAGATCGAACCGGCCGCGATCTCGACCACCATCATCGCCGCGGTGATCGCGATGACCGCCCGGGTGCGACGCTCGTTGCGGTCGTGATCCTCGCCCAGGAACACATGCTCGTGCGGGCTGGAAAGGCGAGACGTGTCTGCGATCATTTCAGATAGGTCCTTACGACGTCGATCAACTCGGCCGCGCCGCGCGCGCGTTCCGGGTTCTCGTCCTTGTCGGGGTTGGAGATATGCTCGCGGATATGGCCCTCGATCAGTTCGGCGGTCAGGCCGGAGAAGGCCCCGCGTACCGAAGCGACGAGGTTCAGCACATCGGCGCAATGCGCCTCGGCCTCAAGCGCGCGCTCGATGGCTTCGACCTGACCCTTCAGCCGGCGAACGCGGACGAGAAGCTTCGTCTTGTTCTGTGTGGTATGCGACATGACATAGGGGGGTATGCTATTTTCGATCCAAAATCAACCGCAATGCTATTGCCCGGATCGCCACGATATTCACACGGTTCCGGGTCGAAGAGCGCGGCGGCGCGGAAGGTCAGGCGGGTTGAAGGCCCCTGTCAGGACGGAACCCTGATCGCATCCGCACCCTGCGCCGCAGCACCGCGCCAGAGCGAGGGATCGAAGGACCGGGCGCGCCGGAGAGGTGTTGTGGCCGAAGAGCGGTCCGCTGGCGCGGGCGATCCAAGCCTCTCGGGACCGAAGTCCTCGTGATCGGGCCGCGCGCGGAGTCCGGCAAAACCAGCGCCCCTTGCCCCCCGAAACGCAACCGCCCCCGGAGCAGATTCCGGGGGCGGCTTTGCGTTTGGCGGCAGCCTTGACAGATCAGTGCAGCGTCTGGCTGAAGTCCATCATCACGACCTGATTGTCGATGCCGTCGATCTCCATCACCGGGCCCATAGCCTTCATCTTCACGCCGACGCGATCAGCCCAACGCGGCCAGGTCGCGGACAGCAGCGTCAGGCAATGGGTCGCCCCCAGCGAGCGCACCGTATCGCCCAGTTGTACGATCAGTTGCGTATGCACCTTGCGTCGGATCGAGGCCGGGACATCATGGCTGACGAACAGCCGCGAGCTTTCCCAGATATGGTCGGCGACCGGCGCCCCATCGTAAAGCAGCGATGCCGGGATCGTGTCCAGCAACCCGCGCTGCGCGTCGCGGATCATATAGCTGTAAATGCCGCATTTCGTTGTCGAGGGCGTCAGGCGGTTGCCGGCAAGGACATTGCCCGCCTCGTCATGCACCACGACCCACCGCGAGGCGGGCGTGTCATACTTGTCGTATTCCATGCCCATGGCCTCGGGCAGGTTCCACTTGTTGTGGACGATGAACAATTCGCGCCGCGCGCGAAGCATGTTCGCGAAAAGCTCGCCATGGTTGTGGATGTTGGCAAAAGAAAGCGTGGTGGTCTGCATAGTAGCCTCCTGCAGGGTTGGGACGGGTGGTAACCTTGCGGAGGGGTCTGGTCAGATCAGTCGGTAGTCTTTCGCCCTTTGGATCGCCTCGGCCGTGGTGCGCGCCATCAGACGAATGCGCG